>JACPAL010000013.1 GCA_016180855.1 Deltaproteobacteria bacterium
TCTGCGGGGATGCCCTTTGCAACGGCTCGGAGTCACCGACGAACTGTCCGTCGGATTGCGGGAGTGTTGCAGGAGGCGGCGGTTATTGTGGGGATGGGAGCTGTCAGGCGGCTAGAGGGGAGACAACGGGTACCTGTGCGAGTGATTGCAGCAATAATCTGCCGTCCTCTATGACCTGGGCAAGATCATCTGTGGCTTGTGGATCTGCGAATTTTAATGCTGTGAGCGGTGTTACTCTACCAATCTCAAATCAGACCTCCACCGGTTTTTCACTTACCGGCCCTAATAGTTTAACGGGAACAGGATCAAAATCGGGCAACTCATGCACGTTTACTCTTTCTGGTGTTACCTCAGCTATGGGATGCACTTATACGCAGACATGGACCCAGGCCTGTTCGATTTCTCCATTGGCAGGTGGAACCCTCTCTTTGAGTATAACGGTTAACTCAGGTGACTGTTCCGTTTTCTCCTTTCCCTGTGGTCCGGTGACAACAACCGGTACCCTCTCTCAGTAGAGACCTCCTGCCAATTTGATTGATCCGATCCAAAAAGAAAGTTATGATGCCCTCTCCATGAAACCTCGGGGGAGGCCTTTTCTAAAACAGATTCTCTTTTTTGTTCTTCTCTCGACTCCTCTTCAAGCGGCTACCTACGATCCTTCTCTTGAGTGGCGCACCGTTACGACGGAACATTTTTTTATCCACTATCACAAGGGGCTTGAGGTGGTTGCGGAGCGGATGACGGTTATTGCAGAGGAGGTTTATCAAATACTTTCTGAGCGATTTGATGCCCGGCCTTGGGGTCGGACGCACCTCATTTTGGCGGATAACCATGATGCCGCCAACGGCTTTGCAACGGTCCTTCCTTACAATCATGTGTCGCTCCGGATCGCCTCTCCCACCCCGGATACGGTCATTGGTGATTACGACGAATGGCTTCGCGAGCTTTTCACCCACGAATTCACCCACATCATTCATATCAGTGACACCCGTTACCCGGCCAAGGCGCTCCAATTTCTCTTTGGAAAATTGATTGCCCCCAACGGGGTGGCTCCTGGATGGGTTGTCGAAGGGATGGCAACCTATTTTGAGACCGTTGAAACCAGCCGTGGCCGTGGCCGATCCACTTATACCGACATGGTCCTGAGGACCGATATATTTAATGATCAATTTCTCCACCTTGATGAGATGGCGGGGACTCAATATTCCTGGCCTGCCTGGCGGGCAATGTATCTCTACGGTGTCGGCTTTTGGCAGTATCTCGCTGATACCTACGGGACTGAAAAGATTACAGAGTTCAGTCATCGGTATGGACGCTCCCTCTGGCTCTTTTCATTAAACAACAAGGCCAGAAAGGTTTTTGGGAAAAGTTTTTATGAATTGTGGGCGGAGTGGAGGGCGGCTCTCTCAAAACGGTACGCCTCCGTCAGGGAGGTGACTGAAAAGATGGGACTTCGTGAGGGGGAATCGTGGCCCCCCCTCAAGAGAGGAGAAAGTCTCGAACGTCCCCTTTTTTCTGCGGATCAACAGAAAATGATCTATTATTACGACTCTCTTCATCACTATCCGGAGTTGAGGATCCATGATCTCAAGACGGATGAGGTTAATCATTATCTCCGAAAGAAAAAAGTGGCGCAGTTTGATCTGGCGCCGGATGGTGAGTCGCTGGTTTATGCCCGTTCCGGCAAACACAAACGTTATTATGAGTATTCCGATCTGCACCTTCTTAATCTTAAGACGAGAAAATCAAAACAATTAACAAAGGGGAAAAGGGTTCGAGATCCCGACTTCTCGCCGGACGGCAAGAAAATCGTTTGCGTGGTACAGGAGACAGGGAGATCCCGGTTGGCCTTTTTTGATCTGGAAAAGAAGGAGTTTGAGGAAAGGCCAAAGCTGTCCGAACAGGATCTTGCGCGTGAATATAACAACCCGCGTTGGTCACCCGATGGAAAGTGGGTCGCCGTTTCTATCCATGAAAAAGGAGAACGGGATATTTGGCTCATCAATACGGAAAACAACGACCAGAAACGGATTACCAACGATGTGGCGATGGATACCTCCCCTGCCTGGGGTAATGGAGAGTCCGTCTATTTCTCGTCGGACCGCAGCGGAATACCGAATATCTATCGATATGATTTAGCCAGTGGCCATACAAGCCAGATAACCAATGTTCTGACGGGGGCCTTTAATCCAACAGTCTCTCCCGACGGTCAGGTTGCCTTTCAATACTATAATGGGCGGGGTTTTGAGATTCGGTCGCTTTCGATAACTTCCCCTTTAATAAAGGAAGTAACTTCACTCCCCCCTCTTAGGGTAAGAGGGGAGAAGGTTAATAACAATTCCGATAGTGGAAGGGGGGCGCTATCCCAGGCGAGATCTTACTCCCCCTTCCCTACCCTTCTCATTCCGCGCTACCTCGTTCCGAGCGCCGCTTTTATCGATAACGCCTTTTTCTTTTCGGCCACGGTGGACAATTTCGATCCCCTTGTGCGTCATTACTGGCAAGGGACCGGGACGTTCCGGAGCGACAACCAGTTTTTGGGTTACGATCTTGCCTACAGCTACAATCGGTTCTACCCCTCCTTTTTTGCGGGGTCGTCTTTCTACAGCGTTCATTTTGGAAATATCACACAGACGACGAGCGATTATTTTGAAAAAAGGTTGAGGGGCTTTGGGGGCGTCAGTTTTCCGGTTGGGAAACAGCGATTCTCCTTAAGTTACTTTTTTGAAAATCGGAGTGAGGAATCGGGACTTGATCCTGCCTTCAGACTTCTAACCCTTGGACACTATGCTGGCGTCTCGGCGCGTTATCGGATTGCCAGCAAGGAACAGACACGCGCGGCGATCAGTGTAGAAGAGGGATACTCATTGACCCTCAACGGAGAATTGGCCGCCCGTATTTTCGGCACTGATGAAAACCTTGAACAGCAGGTCTTTTGGGGGGATCTGCGGAACTACCTCCATCTGGGGGCTCATCACGTCATTGCGCTGCGAGGGGCCGGAGGGGTCACCCTTGGTGATGAACTTGCTCAAGGGAACTTCGGGTTAGGTGGGTCGCTGGGTGAGAGCCCGTTTGCCGGTTCCTCAACGAGGGTTTTTACCCTGCGCGGCCTTCCCCTTGTCTCCTTTTCACAGGATCGGGCCTGGGTCGCCTCCGCGGAATATCGGATTCCACTGTTTTATCTGGAACGTGGGTTTGGAACGCTCCCTCTCGCGATGAATGCCGGTCATATGGCACTCTTTGCCGATCTGGGCGATATCTATGCCCGCTCCGGAAACAGTTTCAGACCAATGTTGGGCGTTGGTGCCGAGCTTCGGGCCGAATTTGTCTTGGGCTATTTTATGCCGATACAAGGTCGGCTCGGGTACGGACTTATCGTGACGAACCGTGGGCGTCTTGGTAATTTGAGTGATCCCTTGACGGGTGGGGCGGCCCAGAATGGTGTCCTCATCGTTGAACTGGGGACTTCGTTTTAGCTGAGCTGGCAGAGCCTCTTCAACTGCGCTGGATCCGATGCCCTTGCCAACGCATTCTCCGGTGAGATCAGCTTCTTTTGAACGAGAGATGCCAACGATTGGTCCATCGTCAGCATGCCACTCTCCTGTTGGCCGGTCTGCATCATGCTCTGAATCTGTTGCACCTTGTTTTCCCGGATAAGATTACGGATGGCAAGGTTTGGTATCAAAATCTCTGTCGCCAGAACCCGCCCACCGCCCACCTTGGGGATCAGAAGCTGGGAAAGGACCCCTTCAAGAATAAAAGAGAGCTGGGTTCTGATCTGTGCCTGCTGATGTGGTGGAAAGACATCAATAATCCGGTTGACGGTCTGTACGGCCCCGTTCGTGTGAAGGGTCGCAAAAACCAGATGGCCCGTTTCCGCAATCGTGAGGGCCGCGGCTATTGATTCCAGATCCCAGAGCTCTCCGATCAGGATGACATTCGGATCCTGCCGCAGGACATGCTTCAATGCCTCGGAAAAGTTTTTGGTGTCCTGACCAACCTCCCTCTGTGAGATAAATGATTTTTTGGGATCGTGCGTGAATTCAATCGGATCCTCAACGGTTACGATATGAGCATGACGTGTTGAATTGATCTGATCCAAGAGTGAGGCAAGCGTCGTTGATTTTCCGGATCCGGTAGGACCTGTCACAAGGATCAGTCCTTGGGGTTTCTTTACCAGTTCCAGGGCCGCTGCCGGAATGCCGAGGCGGTCTGGAGGAGGTATGCCGAATGGGATCGCCCGGAAGGCTCCGGCGATTGCCTCCTTGTTCCTGTAGAGATTCGCCCGAAAACGGGAAACACCGCCGACCGAAAAAGAGGTATCCAATTCCATCTCTGCCTCGAACCGCTTGACCTGTTCAGGGGTCAGAAATTCATAGCAGAGACTCTTTGACTCTTCAGGGGTCAGTGGAGGGGATTCCAGTGCGACCAACTCACCATCTACCCGGATCTGGGGAGGAGAACCGCTCCCTATATGGAGATCAGACGCACGGCGTTCAATCATGACTTGAAGCAACTCTCTTAGTTTTGGCATGGTCAGACTCCTGTTTTTGACAAGGAATGAAATTTTGCCGTTTTTACGGGGCTTAAGAAACGTTGAAATTCTTCCAGGTTGTAGGCGTACGCCTCCGCCTCCTCCCTTAAAACCACCTTTTGCTTAACGAGCTCCGACAAACACTGGTCCATCGTTTGCATTCGTGTCCCTTCCTGCCCCATCTGCATCTGTGCCGCGATCTGGTGGATCTTATCTTCGCGTATCAGATGGCGGATGGCAGGGGTCGGGATCATGATCTCCATCGCCAATACCCGCCCCCCTCCTATTTTGGGGATGAGTTGTTGTGAGACAACCCCTTCCAGAATGAAGGAGAGCTGTGTTCGGATCTGGGGTTGTTGGTGTGGAGGAAATACATCAATAATACGGTTGATCGTCTGAACGGCGGAATTGGTATGGAGTGTCGCGAAGACCAGATGACCGGTTTCCGAGATGGTAATGGCGGCGGCGACGGTTTCAAGGTCGCGCATCTCGCCAACGAGAATGACATCGGGATCTTGCCGTAACACATATTTCAGGGCGTCGGAGAAATTGGCAGAGTCACGCCCGATCTCCCTCTGGCTCACGACCGATTTCTTGTGCTCATGGACAAATTCAATCGGGTCTTCAATCGTGATGATATGAAGCGGTTGTTCCATGTTGATCTTGTTGATCATGGCGGCGAGCGTCGTCGACTTTCCTGAACCGGTCGGACCTGTGACCAAGACGAGTCCTCGGGGGAGGGACGTAAGGTCCAGAACCGAAGCGGGGAGTCCCAGCTTTTCGGAACTCGGAATTTTCTCCGGGATCGGCCGAAAGGCCCCTGCGAGGAGACCCTTTTCTCGATAGAGATTCACACGAAATCGTCCGCCCGATGGGGGCTCCAAGGCAAAATCATATTCCTTTCTAGAGGCCAGCAGTTCAATCTCCTCAGCGCTCAAAAAATTGATGCAAAAATCATAAACCTCTTTGGGCGACAACGGACTATCGGAGGCCGATCTCAGTCTCCCATCAATTCGCAGTTGTGCGGGACTTCCGGGGACCAAATGGAGGTCAGAAGCACCCTTGTCTAAAACCATTTTGAGAAAATCAGCCATATTTTAAATGGAACCCCATGTTATCAAATAATAAATTTTATATAAAGCAAAATTGATTACGGGAGTTTTTTCAGATATAATCAGCCGTTGTGGAGACTTCCATTAGTCCTAATCTGATGGAGCAGCTGGTTCAAGGGATGCTCAAAGAGGGGGTGTTAACCCCCGATCAGGTTGCGGTCGCAAGGGTTCGTCACGAAGATCTTGGAGAAGATTTGGGCCAGGTTCTCGTCCGGAAAGGTTTTATCAGTGAGGCGCAGCTCCTGCGCCATCTCGCCAAGTATCTTTCTATCCCCTATGTCTCGCTAAAGAAATGTCCGATTGATACCCAGGTGGCGAACGAGCTCCCCTATCATCTGGCCAAACGACATCATTTGATCCCCTTGAGAAGGGAAGGAATTGAGGTGGTGGTAGCGATGTCGGATCCCCTTAACCTGCAGGCGATCGAGGATCTTCGGCATTCTTTTCGCGCAGAGGTAAGGCCAGTATTGGCCTCCTCGGATGAGATCGAGGAGACCCTGCATCGGATCTATCATGCCCGAAGGTCCGGCAAGGACGTCTCGCTTGAGTCCTCCATGGGACGAATCAGTTCGGAGGATGATTATGTTCATCCTGATGAAGAGAAAAAGATTGAGGAGATAGCGGTAGGATCCCGTGTGGTTCAGGTCGTCAATGAAGTGATTGTTGGGGCTTATACGGAGAGGGCGTCCGATATTCATATTGAGCCGCGCCGGAAAGATCTTATCGTTCGTTACCGTGTTGACGGTCTTCTGGAGGAAAAGGCCCGTTATGCGCGTGAGATGCATCTGCCGATTGTCTCCCGTATCAAGATTATTTCAGGTCTGGATATTGCGGAACGGCGGAGCCCTCAGGATGGGCGCGTTCGGATCAAGGTTGGCGGAAAACCGATTGACCTTCGTGTTTCAACCTATCCAACAATCCATGGGGAAAAGGTGGTCCTTCGACTCCTGGCCACTTCTGAAAAAATCGGGATTGAAGAGCTTGGTTTTTCCGAACATGAGAGAAAAATTTTCTCCGAACTGATCAGTCGTCCCCATGGTATCTTTTTGGTGACCGGGCCCACCGGTTCAGGAAAGTCGACGACGCTTTATGCGGCGCTCGAACGGCTTAATTCACCGGAAAAAAATATTGTTTCCATTGAGGATCCTGTGGAGCGTGAGATAACCGGAGTCAGCCAGGCCCAGATCAATACCAAGGCAGGGATCACCTTTGCTTCTGCCCTCCGCGCCATTCTCAGGCAGGATCCGGATATCATCATGTTGGGTGAAATCCGGGATCGTGAGACGGCTGAAATTTCGGTTCGAGCCGCCATTACGGGGCATTTGGTTTTAACCACACTTCACACCAATACGGCTGCAGGAGCGATTTCCCGCTTGAATGATCTGGGGGTAGAATCCTTTCTTCTTTCTTCTTCCCTCGTCGGAGTTCTTGCCCAGCGACTAGTCCGCAAGATCTGTTCAAGTTGTCGCGAAGAGGTCCCCTCTTCCGATCAGGGTCCGCCTCACTTTTTTAAAGGGAAGATTGAGACGATGTTCCGAGGCAAAGGGTGTCCTGAATGCCATCTTTCTGGCTACAGCGGACGTGTCGGAATTTTTGAATTGGTGCCTGTTCGTGGAAAGATCCTTCAGCTCATTGCCGATGGGGCGAAGGAGGATCAGATTGAAAAGGAGATCCGCTCCGCAGGAATTCGATCGATGCTGGATGATGGTATTGAGAAGATCGTCAAGGGGGTCACGACGTTAGATGAGGTCTTGAGGGTGGTTCAGGAGGACTAACAGGATGTTGACAAAGACCCATTTGCTGCGTTGCCCGCTTCGTCCGCAATCCTCACGTACCACGAAAGTACGCTCCGGTTACGGCCTCGCGGGCGCCTTGCATTCCTTCGACTTCGCTCAGGACGGTGAGCTTGTCGAACCGCTGGGCCTTTCTCACCATCCTTCGGTGAAAAGGGGTTTGTCAACGGACTGCTAAGGAGAAGACGCATGGGGCTCTTTTACTACCGTGCCAGGGATCTGCATGGTTCGCTCATCACAGGACACCTTGAAGTTCTGAAGGAATCGGATCTCTTGGCCAGATTAACGGATCAAGGGTTGATTCCGGTCCTCATTCGCGAGGTTTCATCCCGGTTTCGTTTTCCGTCATTCTCGCTCAAGTTCCAAAGAAAAATCCGTTCGGAGGAGTTGATCGTCTTTACCCGGCAATTTCAGACGCTTTTTAAAGCAGGGCTTGGGATGGATGCCATCCTGACAGCGCTGATCAAGCAGTGCCGGAACAAGAGCTTTCGCGAAGTTCTTCTGAAGATTCGCGCGGATATTGCTGGAGGTTCTACTTTGGCGAAGGCGTTTTCCAAGCATTCCAGTTTGTTTCGAGATCTCTATGTTAACATGCTGGGGGCTGGAGAAGAGGCGGGGATCCTCGACAAATCACTGGAGCACCTCGGTCTTCTCCTGGAAAAGGAGCGAGAGATCCATGCCTCGGTCAAATCGGCTACCCTTTATCCCAAGATTGTCATTGGGGTTCTTATTCTAGCAACGACCGTCCTCATGATTTTTGTGGTCCCAAAATTCGCAACATTTTACAGCAGCATGGATGTCTCCCTTCCGTGGCCTACCCTGTTTTTAATGGGAGCCAGCTCCTTTTTTGTTCATTACTGGTTTTTATTGGCCGCCGTGATTTTTGGAGGCTATTCCCTGTTTCACTGGTATCAGAAAACAGCGAGGGGGAGGTTAAGGTTGGGGGAGATTGCTTTCAAGCTGCCAGTTTTTGGCCCCCTCGCCTTGCGCGTCGCTAACGCAAGATTCTGCCACATTTTCTCTGCCCTCTATCGAAGCGGCCTTCCTGTGATCCGGGCCCTCGAGATTGTTGAGGGGACGATTGAGAATGGGGCGTTTGGGCGGGATATCCAGCGGTTACGTACCGAATTAACAAGGGGGCGTAGCTTGGCTGAGGCAATGGGCCTCTGTTCCTATTTTACCCCCGTTGTGATGGAGGCCGTTGCGGCGGGTGAAAAGTCAGGCGCCCTGGACGAGATGATGGAGAGTATTGGACATCACTACGACACGGAAGTGGGGCACACTGTAAAGAACCTGTCGACCCTTTTGGAGCCTCTTCTACTCATTATTGTCTTTGGAATGGTCGGGCTTTTTGCGCTCGCAATCTTCCTTCCAATATGGAATATGACACAAATAGTAAAATAAATCAACTAATTATAAAACTACACGCGTAATTTTTTATCAATAAAGAATATAATTTACTAATAATCAAAAATAAGTATAATTTACAGTATATTGCATTATAAAAAGAAAGGAGGTTGGTTTTTATTATGTGTCCCATGAGTTCAATCGATCGAAAGGAGGGGGTTATGACGAAGGGGGAGAAAGGTTTTACGATGATCGAACTGATCCTTGTGATCACCCTTCTGGGCATTCTTGCGGTTGTGGCCTTACCGCGGTTCTTCAACATGAGTACTGGTGCCCAGACGGCGGCTCGCGAGGGTGTGGTCGGTAGTGTCAGGTCGGGCATTGCGTTGTGGAGGGCGAACGATCTGGTACAGGGAAATTCAGGGAGCTATCCGACAGCCTTGGACAGCGCCTCAGCAGGGGCCTGCAATACAACCAATCCCTGTTTCGGAAATGTGCTGGAACAAGGGATCCAGGATGGAAACTGGACACGCAATGCGGATGGGACCTACACCCACACGCCGACGAGTTCGACCTTTACCTATACGACTGCTGCGGGAACGTTCCAGTAGTAACGGCCTTGTCTTTAGGTCTCAAGGTCTCGAATGTTGAGGGGAGGGGGTGTGTGAGGAGTGCGGGGGTTCACTTTCTTGGAGTTGGTTTTAGTGATTGCCCTGGCAGCTCTTCTTGCAGTTGCTGTGATACCGAGGTTTACACCCTCTCCTAGTGGGATCGATGCTGCGAGCCGGAAAATAGAAAGCGACATACTCTACGCACAGTCGCTCGCGATGAGCCGCGGGGTCAATCATGGGATAAATTTTGTTTCCGGCGGCTCTTATGTTCTCTACCGCGGGAGCGTTGGTATTCCGATTCTCGATCCTCTCACCCGTCAAAATTTTTCGGAAGATCTAATCCGTTTTGGGAAAACAGAGGTTGCCAACAATTTTCTTCTGGAATTTGATCCGATGGGGCAACCCGTTTTGGGAGGGGGCGGAGGGGGGCTCACCCTTGTCAACGGGAGTCAGACAAGGAGACTGGCGATCTCGCCGAATACAGGCCACATTACGGTGATACCATGAGAGACAAACAGCATGGATTTACCCTCATTGAGGCAGTTTTGGCGGTTTTGGTGATTGGTGTCGGCCTCTTTGGGGTCATGAATCTTTTTCAGGGGAGTGTCAGCTCGTCATTTACGACCGATCGTGCCATCCAGGCAACACAACTGGCACGTGAACGTCTGGAACGACTTACCTTCGATAAAAAGATGTTCGGCTATGACTACGTGAACTCCGCCAACTATCCGGCCATTGAGAACTTTACGGGCGATTATGCCCCTTTCAGCCGTACAATTACCATCCAGGAGGTAAGGGCCTCGGATTTAAGCACTCTCGAAAACCGGTCTGGCTATAAAAGGGTCAATGTCAGCGTTGCCTGGCCTGGTGGCAATAATGTCTCCTTGGAGACTCTCTTAACAAAATGGAACGAATAAACTCAAAAGGCTTTACCCTTGTTGAATTGGTCCTGGCAATGACGTTGATCACGATTGTCGTTGCCGTTTCGGGTTTTCTGATGGGGCGGGGGGTTGATGCCTATCGGCTTGTTACCTCTCGTACAGAGACGGTCCATCAGGCACGAACGGCACTGGTCAGGATGCAAAAGGAGTTGGAACGATTAAGGGAAGTGACCCATGCGGCGCCCGACCGGATTGCCTTTCGTGATCCCAATATGGTGGAGACCGATTTTCGTCTGGAAGGGGGAAGGCTTTATCGTGGAAACGATATCTTGGCAGAGGATATCACACGCCTCACCTTTACCTATTATCGTGACAACGGTAATGAAACAGAGGCGGCCCCACAGGTTCGCCGGATTCATCTGGAACTCGTGACTGAGTCTGTAGAGGCAGGGCGTCTTTCACTGCGTACCGACGTTTTTCCAAGGAATTACCTTTATGACAACTTTCAGTGAAAAAGGTCTCTCGGCTTTGGCCGCCATTGCCGTTATGGTGCTTCTCTCCGTCCTTGGATTAGCGGTTGCCTCCGTCGTTTCAAACTCCAAGGAGATCTATCGGGATCAGTATTTTTATGACCGGACCTCTTATGTGACCCAAGCCGGGATCGAGTATGCGATGCGCAAAATATATGAGGGAGCCAATCCTGTAGTCGATCCCCCGGGTATTAATTTTGGTGGGGGAAATTTCACGATCAGCCGGGCGGGACGCCAGGTAACGGTCACCGGGACTTACAGCACTTCCCAGGCCGTCCACAGTGTCACAAGTCCCTCGCACGCCGATTGCACTGAATTTGATCTGACACATGCTGAAATCGATAACGAAAAACTCAGCCATATTCAGTTCCAGAAGATCTGTTTGGAACAGACCGTTCTGGATAAGATCAATATTTCATGGAGTAATCCTGGTACGGAGGGGCTTCAAAAGGTTCGCGTGGAAAGTTCTACCATCTATGACAATCCCCCGGTCCCCTCAGGGCAGGTAGCGGAGTTGGCGGACTACATCATGAACGGAGGCAATAACAACAATTTTAACGAGATCAAGTTTACCAACGACATGGAAGGGAAGACGTTTACCATCAGTTTTATTATGGGGGATGGGAGTGCGGAAAGTTATACCTTCACACCGGATGATGATTGAGAAGAAAAGGTTTGTGTATGACGAGAGAGGATTTTCCATTCTCGCCTTTGTCGGCTTGATGACCGTGCTTGGTATTTTTGGTCTGGCGATCACTTCTCTTGTAACGACCTCCTACTCTCTACGAATTGATCATATTGATCAGGATCGGGCGAACTTTGTAAATCAGGCCGGGATCGAGTATGCGATGAAAAAAATCTATGAAGGTCGTAGCCCGGTGACCGGTTCGGTCCGCTTTGGACCCGGCGCTTTCCAGGTGGCTCAGAGTGGCCGTTCCCTTCGTGTGTCGGCCTCGGTTGGAGAGGCGCTTGTCCAGCATGTTGTCGATCTTCCCCGTCAGGCCGGCTGTCTTGATATTGACACCTCACAGTCGCACACCCATTACAGCGGGCGTGAGCTGGCGAGGATCTGGCTCGTCAAGAAATGCGGTCAGGAGGTAGTTTTGGACAAGATGAAACTCTCCTGGTCTCCGGATCAAGGGGAAAACTTTACCAAGGTGAGACTCAGCTCCGTGAGTCAGAGCCGCCTTTATGATGCCCCTCCGAATGTCAGATCGGATACAAAGATTGATCTCATTAATGCCACAATGATCAGGAACCAACAATACAAGCTAAAGGATATCTGGTTTGGGGTCGACATGAGAAACAACAGGAGCTTTCGTCTGACACTCTACTTTGGGGATGGGAGTGAGAAAGAGGTGAATTTTACCTTGAGTCGCTGCCCACATTCTTCTTGTTAATTCATTAAAGACACTTTAACTATTTGAAAAAATAGCTATAATCACACACAGCGTAAAGGGGGGGGTGTGTATCTCGATTTCTTTTCTTTTTCGGAAAGGCCGTTTGATGTTACTCCCGACACGCGCTTTCTCTATCCCTCTCCTCAGCATGAGGCGGCGATTGAGACCCTTCGATACGGGATAAGAGAGCGGCGTGGTTTCATGGTCTTGACCGGTGAAGTAGGGACCGGCAAGACGACCTCCATTCGTCAGTTATTAAACAGTATGGAAGAGAAGGTCGAGACGGCCCTCATCATCAACCCCCTCATCTCGACCCTGGAGCTTCTACAGTCGATTACCCGTGATTTTGGACTCGATACGGGATCGGCGGTCTCTATTCAGGAACAGATCGGCCTCCTCAATCATTTTTTACTTGAGACAGATCGAAAGGGGAAAATTGCGGCGGTCATTATTGATGAGGCCCAGAACCTCTCTCTAGAGGCACTTGAGATGGTTCGTCTCCTCTCAAATCTGGAGACGGAGACACACAAGCTTCTTCAGATCATCCTGGTTGGCCAGCCTGAGTTGGATTCAAAATTGAATCAGGAGGCATTGCGGCAGCTTCGCCAAAGAATCCAGATCCGCTACTTTTTAGGCCCCTTAAGCCGATCTGAGACACAAGCCTATATCTTGCATCGTATCAGAAAGGCATCTCCCAAGTGCTGTCTTGTCTTTAATCCGGAGGCACTCGAAAGAATTCATAACTACACTTCCGGCATTCCCCGGCTCATCAACACACTGTGCGAGCTGACCCTTTTAGCAGCTTACACGCGGGAGACCCATATGATCACCAAAAAAATTGTGGAGATCGCTTTCCATGAATTGAACGATAAATCCTGGGTTAAGCCTCACGGAAAACTGATTTCCATGATCAGGGGGAGATTTTAGTATGTCTTTATTACACCAGGCGTTGAAGAAGGCGGAGATGGAAAAGGAGGGGGGAAAGGGTATTGAGGGAGAGGCGTTTGTCGATAGCCCGGAGTCCCCATCGAAGATCGGAAAAAGGGTTATTGTTTTGATGGCGTTGGTCCTGATCGGACTTGGCTATCTTGTCTACCTCCGATGGTTCTCGGAAAAAGTGCCATCCGTTGTTTCAGTCCCTCCTTCTCTGAACACGCCTCTTGGCATTGGAAGTGCGACAAGCCTTCCCCGCCTGATTCAGGAATCCGATCTCCATCTCAAACAGGGGGAATGGGAAAAGGCGAGGCAGATTTTAGAAAAATGGGTGGTACTTGATCCACAGAACCCGGAGGCTTACAACAATCTGGGCCTTGCCCTGAAAAAACTGGGGCAAAAAAACAGGGCCTACCAGCAGTACCAGAAAGCCTTGGCGTTACGCAGAGACTATCCGGAGGCGCTCAACAATCTGGGAGCGCTTTATTTGAGTGATGCAAAACTGATCGAGGCCGAGATCAACTTCAAAAGGGCAGTGGATATTCGTCAAGATTACGCCGAGCCCTATTTTCACCTGGCATTGATTGCCGAAGCTCAGGGGAAGAAGGGTGTGGCCAAAGGGTATTACCAGAAGTTTCTTGGACTCTCCCCGCAGGTTGATCCAAAGTTAATGATTGAGATTCGGGAGAGAATTGAATCTTTACCCGCGAGCTGACAGGAGTAACAATCGGTTGAATTATGGTGGATTTTCTTTTGCAGCTTAAATCCTGTTTTTGGGACCGCTTTCGGAACTCGGTCATTCTCGGTCTCGACCTTGATTCAACCGGAGGCAGGATGGTCCGTGTGACAGGCAAGGGAGATCTCGTTCATGTGACCCATTGGCAGTACCCTGAAGTTATTGACGGTGGGGATCAAAACTCTCTGGAACGGTTTCGCGAGTGGATTCAGAAGGAAGGTCTGTCTGGAATGCCTGTTGCCTGCAGTCTGAATGACAACAGCCTCAAGATTCGGCGGGCTGACCTTCCCAAGATGCCGGATTTTGACTTAAAGGAGGCGGTGAAGTGGCAGTTACGCGACCTGGTAGAGGATTCGATCGATCACTACGTGGTTCGTTATACGGTTCTTGAGGAATATTCAGTCAATGAGGCAGATCGGTTGGCCCTTCTTGTCTATGCCGTGAAAAAGGAAGCCGTCACGCGGCTTGGTGATCTCTTAAAAAAACTTTCTCTGAAACCTGTATTGATTGAGCCGACACCGGTTGCCATTCTCGCCTCTTTGGATCGCTTCATGAAATGGGAACCGGGTGTCTTTTACGGGATTCTTAATTGGGGAAATGGGCCGGCCGGTTTTTATGTTGTCTCCGAGGAGAAGCTTTACTTCTCACGTCCGATCCAGGAGACGGAGGGAAATATCGCTGTGGAGGTCCAGAGATCTCTCGATGCCTTTTCCCTTGTCTTCAAGGAGAAGAAAGTTGAAACTCTCCTGCTCTGTGGAGGGAGCGGAGCCAAACCGGGACTCGTTGATGAGCTTTCGAAAAATTTGGGGATGTCCGTTGCTTGTCTGAATCCCTTTCAGGGTTGGGAGATTGCTGATGAGGCCCCATGCCGCTATGCGACGGCAACCGGACTTGCCCTTTATCGACCATGATGCAACGGATCAATTTTTTGGAGAGACAGTGGGTTGTCTGGAACTACCGGCTTCTTGCCTGGGCGGGGGTAGTTTGGGGGGCTCTTTTTGGTGTGATCATTGGCTATCACGGTTTGACGCTCATGTTGTTGGATCATGAGATCTCCTCCGTTGTCAGCGAGGTTAACCAGCTCAGGGAACAAAAAGAGGAGGTTTTGGCCCAAGTGGAAAAAGGATCCGGGACGATGGCGGGAGGAGTCGAACATCTTCGGAGCCTCTTTCAACGGTCGCCTCGTTGGTCTTTTATTTTGGAAGAGGTGGCCAAGCTCATTCCATCGGATAGCTGGCTTGTTAGTATCAAGTCGTATGTCCGGTCGGAAGATGCGATGAGTCGTGGTCTCCTCCTATCGGGGGAGGCGGACGACCTGCAATCGGTCTCCGGATTTCTGAAGGAACTCGCAAGGTCGAGATATTTTACGAGACCTGTTTTGACCGATTCCAAGGAGGAAAAGAGGGGGAACGGGCGTCTTTTCATCTATACCATTGACGCCCGTGTTACTGTTCCCGAAGAGTGGGGAGGATTTTAAATGGAATGGAATGACACCCCCCCCCAGCGGGAGGGAATTCTCTTTCTTGCGGTATTGACGACTCTTTTTCTCTTCTTGATCCAGTTTCATTTTTCGCTAAAATCGGGAAGTCAGGCAACGCGCCGTGCTCGTCTGGAGGCCTTGATTATAGAGAGAGATGCCCTGGCGAAATTTCTGAAGAACACGCCCCGTATTCCCAAGGTTCGACCGGCCGATTCTTTGGAGGAGTCGAAACTAAAGGCGTTCAAAGAACAAGGGGCGCCTTATCAGGATCTCCCCTCCCTTTTATCGCATCTGACAACTCCTGCTTTTCTCAAAGGGACCCGTCTAGAGGGGTTTTCATTTCAGCCAGAAAAGATAGATCAGAAAATTGTCCAGACCGATTTTATCCTCCAGGCCAGCGGGACCTTTGGGGGGGTTGTTCAGTATCTTCGGCAGCTTGAAACATTCCCGGCGCTCTTCCAGGTGGCCGATATTATTTTGAGTCGTTCCGAGGAGCGTGGAGGCGGAATTAAAGGAGAAATTTCCTGCCGATTTTATCGTATTATAAAGGAGCCCCCCGGATGAAACGATACAGTTTACTCATCCTTCTTCTTTTTTCTCTCTCCTTGGAGGCGGCTCCTTTTTCGGATCTTGCCCGTGAGGAATTTCAGAGGGGGCCTCAGTTTCTTTCCCCCGTTCCCCGAAGTCCTTTTCAGCCGGGGCAGAGTGATCTTGGGGCATTCGAGATAGATACTGTTGTCGTGCAGGGGGTTGTTTGGGGCGAAAAAATTCGGATGGCCCTTCTCTCCGACTTTGTGGTGAACGTGGGAGACAAACTCGGGAGCTATCTCATCAAGGAGATCTCCCAGGATGGGGTGATCCTCTCCTACGGAGGGATTGAATATCCCCTTAAGCTACCTCATCTCGTCAAAACTGAAAAAGGGATCCCGCGTCTTTTTCATGTGGAATTTCAAAACGCGGCATTGAGAGATGCCTTAAGCCTGCTTTCCCGTGCCGCCGACCTGAATCTCATCGCGCCGGAGGGACTCCTAGGGCAGGTAACGGTCAGTTTTCATGATGTCGATCTCATTCAGGCGATCCGCTCCATTTTACGCGTGAATGGGTACGAGTATGCGATTGAGTCGGGCATTATCCGGGTCGGACGACCGGATGATTTTGCCGGTGGCACGGATCTCTTGACGACCAATTTCCGCCTGAAATTTGCCACTGCAAAGAACCTTGTCGACTCGGTCAAACCTCTTTTATCGGATCGTGGACAGGTGATTGCGGATGAAAGAAGCAACACGTTGACGGTAAAAGATCGTGATGCGGTCATTGCCAGCATTCGGGAAATGATTGAGGTCATTGACCGAAGAGACCAGCAGGTTCGGATTGAGGCGAGGATTGTTGATGCGACCCGGGATTTTTCGCGAGCGCTCGGCATCCGATGGGGATTGAAAGATCAGGGTGGGGACTTCAAGGTGAGCGGGACAAAAGATGTCGGAAAAAGTGCAGATACGGATACGGCCCTCAATGTCAATCTGGGGACTGCCAGTCCGACTTCCGGTATCGGTTTTATTATTGGTAATGTGGCGGGGCTTGATATTGAGTCCCAGATCACCGCAGCGGAACAAAAAGGGGACGTAAAAATTTTATCCCAACCGGCGGTGACCACCCTGAACAATATGCCGGCAAAGATCCGGAGCGGCACCAAGATTTATGTCAAGTCGACCTCGACGATCAGTCTGGGAACGTCGGGGGGCACCTCGGCTTCAGGTGACACCGGGGGACTTCAGCAGATCGATACTGGTATTGAGCTCACGGTGACGCCTCAAATTTCGGTCGATGATTTTATCAAGATGAAGATTGATGCGACGCAGAGCGAGGCTGATTTCTCGCGAACCGTTGACGGAATTCCGGCGGTCGTTGACAGTACCGCTTCAACTACTGTTCTCTTGGGGAACGGGGCGACAACGGTGATCGGGGGGCTCTACCGCGTTCGGACCTCCAATCAGGTTCGTGGTGTTCCCGGCCTGCACAAGGTGCCGGTTGTTGGCTACTTTTTCAGGCATAAATCGAGGACCAAGACCGATACGGAATTGATGATTTTTATTACACCTAAGATTGTAAAATCTTGATTACACGTATCCTTTCTATTCTGACGGTTTTAATATCGTTGCCAGTGTCCGCCGAAATCGATTCGTTGGTTAAAAAAGAATTTCGAACGGCCTACCGTCTTACCCAAAAGGGACGGCATGAGGAAGCGACTCGGCATTTCGAAAAGATTCAAGAGGCTCCGGTTGCCTTTCGTGATTATATTCTTTTCCACTTGGGGAAAAGTCTGCTTGAGGAGAAACGGTGTGGACGGGCCCGCGAGGTCTTTGACACCCTTCTTCGTGATTATCCGGACAGCCGGTGGAGCCGTTTTGCCGCCTTCCAGGTCGGGCAGGAGGAAAAATGTCCTCCACTCGTGGAGTTTTTGAAAGAGGTGGCTGCCTTTCAATGCGAATATCTTCCCGGAGAGAGGGGACAGGCCGACTGTTTCTTCGAGTCGAAGCGATATTTCGAATCCAAGGAGCTTTATCGGGCCTTGGCCGAGAAAGCCGTTGGGGAAGAGAGATTGACTCTTCTAAAGCGATACGCCAGTTCAGCTTCCCGGAGTCAGGATTATGAGACGGCGATTGCCGTGGGTGAGAGGATTCGGTCGGAATTTTCGGACAGTCACGTTCAGTGGGAGACGCTAAAGAAACTCGCTTATCTCCATGAAATGAAGGGGGAGCCGGACAGGGCGGTCGAGGCGATTGAACAGCTACAGACCTCCGATCTTTCTGTGGAGGAGAGGTCTTTCTATCAGGAGAGACTCGCCTGGAATCTTTATCGACAAGGTCACTTTGAGAGGGCGTTGAACGTCTTTGATGGTCATCTGCGTGAGAACGATTCTTCCTTCAGCCTTTATTGGCGAGGTCGATCCCTCGAGCATTTGAAAAAGAAGGATGAGGCAAAGGAAAACTTTAAAGAACTGGTTCTCCGTCATCCCAGAAGCTATTATGCCGTTCGTGCGTTGGAACACCTTTCCTCTTCGTTTGAAAAAAAAGCGTTCCGGGAGTGGTGGTCTCCCCGGCGGTATCGTATCCGGTGGCACAAGGAGACCTTCTCTATGGGGCTGTCGACTCTTCTGCAGCGGATTGAAGAACTTTATGCGGTGGGACTCGAGGAAGATGCCCAGATAGAGGGAAGACGGTTGCGGGCGGTGTCTGGGATGATTCTCCCTTTTGAGCCTAAAAGAATACGAAGAAAAAAAGAGGGGTATTCCTTTAAGGTTTATACCTTGAAGAATGAAACCCTTGATTACCCGCTTCCGTACGGGAAGTTTCTCTTCAAGAGGGCCGATGAGTTTGACCTGGATGTTGATCCTCTGTTCTTATATGCGATGATGCGTCAGGAGAGTCATTATCGGGAGGATGTTGTTTCACCGGCCGGAGCGATCGGTCTTCTTCAGATTATGCCGGCGACAGGGCGACGTCTCGCAAAAGAGGCTGACTGGAGCGATTATCGCCCTGACTGGCTTTATGATCCCTTGACCAATATTGAACTTTCCCTCCACTATGTAGGAACACTTTCTCGGCGGTTTTATGAAAAGTGGTATCTAATCGCCGCTGCCTACAATGCTGGTGAAAAAGTGATTGAGAGATGGCTCCCCTATCGGAAGGAGAGTGAGGAGGAAGAGCTTATTGAGATGATCCCTTATGATGAGACGAGGGATTATGTGAAGAAGATCTACCGGAACTACAAGGCCTACCGCTGGATCTATAAGTGATTTGAAAAGAGCTGTCGGCGGGCCTGTATCAAATTGGGCCGTTGATTTCCCTGCTTAGATTGGTGGAGCGCTTCGTTGATTTTTATTATGGAGTCTTCCTGAAACGCCTTCGCGTCAAATCGCGCGCGGGAATCTTTTGCAAAAAAAAGTTCATAGGCGAGAAAGAGACGGGGGTGTTTTTGCATGAGCTCTTCTCTCGTTTTAAAGCCATGGTTGGTATCGGTAACGTAATATCCTTTTTTTAGGACATCCTCTTTCGTCTGAAAATAAGCGACCAGCGTTTCGGCTGAAAATTCATCCGGATCACTTCCCGCATAGGCCGAAACGGTGTTTTGATAGTTATAGAGATCTCCCTCCCCTTTCTCTCGAAGACGACGAAATTCTGTTGAAATGAGTCCCTGTCGGTTGGCATTAAAAAAACGCAATTGGTCCCAGGCTAAGAAAAGGACTCCCAGGGTGACAACGGCCAGAAGGCCGTATCGGGTCTTTGGAAATTTTCTGAGGACGTGAACACCAAGGACGAGCGAGGCGATCGCACTTCCCCCCGCCAGGACATCAACGAGAACTTGCGCTAACGTTCGTGGCAGGAAGGTGTCGTAGAGATTGTGGGTCTCCCATCGGGATTCCAGGGCATGCCGACTCACTTTATTCCAGAGATCAAAACTCAAGGAATCGGGGGAGATTCGGTCAAAGGTGGCGTGGTAGAATTCGTGATGAAAGTGGGAGGTTGCCTCCGGCGTTGGTCGATCGACCAGAAGGTTATCCGGGAAATACAGGATCTTTGTGTAACGGGAATAGGCGGCTCGCCTGACGGTGTGGCTTTCAACCTCTGCAAGTTGGGCCAACTCCGCTGGGGAGACAATGGCGATTGCCAGTGGATCGGTCGCGTGGGTCTTTTGGAAATACTCCTGAACCTCCTCCGGAAGGGTTTGGAGGTAGTACTTAAGTCTAGTTATTTGATCGTCCCAGAGGGGTCTTTGGCTGATGACGGAAATACGAAAATTGCCCATTAATACCATTTCTCGTTTGTTGTAGTCTTTGATTTCGAGGAGATCGATCGGTTTTACAGTGGCGGGCAGTGTGGGGAGTTTCTCCTCCGTTGTGAGCGGACATCCAAATGGCAGGCTTTTTTGGTAATGCCCCGCCAAGGCGGCCTGAATGAATCGTTCATAGTTCTCAAAGAGGACATGCCTCGCGAAAAGAGAGGCTTCTGCTTGCGGAGCCTGGTGAATGAACTGATTGGTCTGTTCTGTGGCATGATCAAGGGCATACAAAAAGCTGATTGGCCACTTGTCGATCGGTACCGTCTGGTTACCCTCCAGGACAAGAACCGATTGGGCAGGGTTTCGGTGAAGCAGGAGCGTCGCATAGGGGGATGCATCAGAGGTATGTTGATAATCGATGCGCAGTCCCTGGGGGCCAATGAGCGGTGGTTTCTGAAGAACCGGATCGGGAGTTTCAAAATGACAAGATGGATAAGTTCGAGTAATTGTCCCCACGCAAGAAGGCCATCGACACCGCGTATGAAAAGGTTTCCTGTAGTTTTCTTAGTACTTCGACTCGTAATTACCATGACGTATCTGAAAAGCCAAAAAAACCAATGAAATTACTCGCTCAGCACTAGTCCTGAGTGAATAAATTCGTCACCGAATTTATGAATCGAAGTACTTAGATAAGCGTATTATCAAAGTGATAGGTATTATCATTTTGAGAGAAGGCCTGTTTTAGGGGAAACTTACAACTAATTGTAATTACTAATATTTTTTAAATAACAGTTGAAGATTTTGGCCTTTAAATTGCATTAAAAAGCATCAAACCAGAGGGGGATCTATGAAAAGAACATTTGGAACGGCCTTGCTCGTCCTCATCGGGGTTCTCATTCAACCAGAACAGGCAATGACCTGCGGTTATGACTATCACCTCTTACATCACCTGACGACTCGAGAGGTCATTTCTGTCACCTCTGTTGAATTGGTGAGTGATCAGGGGGGAGTCAAAACCTATAGGGCGAAAGTTACTGATGTTCTACAGGGTTCCCTCAAGAAAAATGAGGTGATCAAGCTCCTCTGCTCAGACCCCATGAATAAAAAAGGATGTGAGGTTAAACGAAGGAAGTCTCCCTTTATTTTTGTACAGAGAACATCGAAGATCCTCCCGAGAAAGACCGCTTCAAAAGAAAAGGGAAAGGTCGCGAAAGAGGTTCTTTATCAGTTTCATCCGAGTGATGGGGTTGCCCTTAAGGCCGAGGATAAAAATGATCTCCTCAAATTTTTGAAGGCAGCAAAGAAACCCGCAACCGTTTGGAATCAGGTCGGTGGAACTCGTAATTCTTACATCAAGGCCTCTGTCTGTTCTCTGATTGCAGAGAAGGAACCGGGAAATCCTGTCTTGCCGACCTGTCTGTCCCAGGTCCTGGCGACAGACAAGACCGTCGACAAAGATGCCGTTTTAAGGGTTTTGGCCCAGTCGTCTTCAAAATTGAAAAGGAATGCAGGGCCCCTATGTGATGTGGTGAAGGGGAGCTTCAATCAATCTCAGCCGAATATTTTAAATGAAGTAGAACTGACCCTTCGGACCCAACTCTCCTGTTCCGGTAACGCTAACTGGCTTTTGAGTGAACTCCAGAAGTCTGAAAATGAATTTGTCACGATGTTGGTTCCTTATCACCTTGCCTTCACACGGGATGCCGCTGCAGTGAAAAAGGGGGTCGAGTTCTTCGAGAAAAATCCGCGGAAGCTCACAACGGTTATTCTCGATCAGATCGCCTATGCCCTATTCATGACGAATCAATGCGACCTCATGGATCAATATATCGAAAAGGGTCAAAAACATCTCATGGGTTTATCACGATTTCTCCCGGCTCATTACCTCGAAGGGTATGCTGAAAACCCTGACTGGGATTCGATCGCTCAACATTATACCCGATGCAAGGGGCATCAACCGGGCAAGGCCAAGCAGCTCATTTCACTGTTGGCGGATTCACCTCACGATTGGCCCTTCCCAACGAAAGGGGGAAAGGTCAGTTTTCAGATCCAGCAGCAGGCCGTTACGGCGCTTGAGATGCAGATTTACAAAAAAATGATCACGCCGTCAGAAGAGGGTCTCAAGGAGGCGATGATGCATCAACTCCAGAGTGGTGATCCTCAGGTGGTCCCCGAGGTGATGCACTTTTTGAAGAGATACTATTCAAGCCCTGAGATCGACTCTCAGATCATGCAGGTTGCGATGAGGCCCGATGCCCAGAAATATTGGCAGAGCCATGCGATCATGGCATTTATGGAATCAAAACAGAAGGAGAAGGTGATTCAGATCGGTCAGGGAAGTCGGTTCCAACAGATCAAAAAGGTGGGAGAACTGCTTCAAAAGGGAGAGGGCGCTACAACCTCCACAAAGAAACAGGGGAAATTATGACAAGAGATTTTAACTCTCTTCTAAGGTTCGTAATCATTCCGGTCCTTCTCGTATCACACTTCGGCTGTACATCGATCGCTTTAATCAATCGTCCGTCACAAGAGGATCTTTTAACAACTGAAGACTCGGTAACCGCCAGTGGCTTTCTATTTAATTTTAATTCTGACGGGGAGTTTGAAGGTATTGGGGCAAGGGAAGAACTCTCGTGCCTCTCGACCTTTTATCGGGATGGCTATGAAGACTATCTCGATTTAGGAACAGTCGAGTACCCTTATGCGACTATGTCCGATGAGACCGGTTTTTTCGAGATGGAGCTTGGGCTTTCCGGTGCCGGTGTCGCGCAATACGGACTCTATGAACTTTACTGTTCTCCCCTCTTGTTTCCCTCTTATTCTCGATTGCTCACCTATCGACCCGACCTTGCGTCGGCGGCGGCGCCAACTCAGAAGATCTATGTCGAATGGAACCCTCCGAGCTGGAGTGGTGATGGTGGTACCGATGGATTCCTTGTCGATCTCGCACTAACTGAATTTTTTAACCAAACAATCGATCTTGTCGGAGCCGGTATTAACCGTTCGGAGTCGCTCGCCATGGCCGAACTTGCGAAGGTGGAGGCAGAACGTCAATTTATGGCAAAATATGCAGGCCTTCGGGTAGAGATGTGGGAGCCTCCTTCGGGTGAGGAGTGGACCGCCGGCGAAGGGGCTGCCGCCAATGTACAGGTCGTCAATATGGATGTCTGTTATAATTATGATGCTGCAGGTAATACCATTTCGAGTACCGATTCCTCTGGCTGTGATGTCAATATCCCAAATGCCCTCGGATATTGTTACGAAGACTGGTTAAATTCGGATCCAAGTGACGATGCCTGTGAGATCCTGATTCCGGCGATCGGGTCAAATATTATCGACCTGTATCAAGACTCAGATCATTTCAGTCCAGATGAATCGATCAGTGAGAGAATTGGTGATGTGGGGAGATTCATCAGTCGTACAATGGCACATGAGATCGGCCATCAGTTAGGGTTGGTGAATTATGAATATCTCTACGGGAATGTCATACGCGATGACGATGGAAATCTGACGGGAGATTCTTCGCACAATCCGTACGAACCGGCCGTTGTCGCCGCCAAGAGGAATCTACCCCGTGTCATCATGCGCTCGGTGCAGGCACCTTGGGTTTGGGGTCTTGGGATAGAAGATTGCTTTACCAGAACACCAAGGCTTCCCGGTTTTCCAGTAGAGCGATGCCCCGCCCGTTTTAATTCATTTAACAGACAGTATTTAGAGAAGATCCAGTGAGCAGGAAATTATATTTACTCTCTGTTTTATTGATTTTCAAAACAGGTTGTCCCACAACCTGTGTTGTTCAACCCAATTTGGATGATGAACTGACAAGGGCAGATTCATTTAGAATGACAGGTCTTCTTCTGGACGTTGTGGAAGAATCGTCCGAACCTCTACCCGATACGACTATGCCATGTAATTATAGTTACTACGGGGAGACTCATGAGGATTATCTGGGAGGTGGTGTTGTTGATTTAGGGTGCGATCTTCGGTCAGGCACAGCCGGGATTTTTAGCGCTGATTTTGAGATGTCTTTACCAGGGCTTTACCGATTTTATTTTGAGCCGCCTCTCATTGATACGCGTCATCATTTGGTGACCTCACGACCTGATCTTCATTCTTCCAGCGATCAGTGGATCTATTTAGACTGGGATTATGAGGGAGATATTACGGGACCCCACTTTGAGGATTTCTTTTTACAGACATTGGATTTGAGCCGATTTGATGATCCGGAAGAAATGGCTGCCGTCGGCGTTGAAATGGCCAAGATCGAGATAGAACGGGTCATTCAGGAATATTTTCATGGGTTAAGGATCTATTTTTGGGAACCGTCGCGATCGGGAGAAACGCCAGGGGCCGACGTTCAAATTGTTCAGATTGAGTCGTGTGGAGGGGGGACGACAGAGGAGGACTGCGCGCTTTATCCTGCTGGGAGTGGTACCATTGATTACTTGAATGACAATCTGGTTGATGGTTTTGAAGATGATTTCCCTGCGTATACCGATAGCGAAACTCCTTGTCACATTTATCTATCAAGTATAATTGATTTGGTTTCTATTTATTCAAGGAATTTCTTCTTCAGTCCCGAGGAATCGCTATCAACCAGGGCAACGGATATCGCACGAAGGATAGCGGGTACGGCTTCACATGAGATTGGGCATTCCCTTGGACTCGTTGATTATCGATTATTCAGTTCCTATCCCACAGACTTTCAAATTCGACGTGCTGGATCCCGCTATGGAATCGGTCATACCCCTATGGAGCCCCCCTTTGTGGCAGCAGTTCGCTATATCCCTAAAGAAATTATGAGTAACCGAGGGGGTGGTTTTGGGGGAGATCTCGATGACTGTAGCTCTCGTTCTCGAGAGTCAAGAGATCTTGATGAGCCGATTGAGAGATGCCCATCGCGGTGGAATCTGTTTAATCATCAATACCTTCGCGAGATTCTCTCCTGGTGAATAAAACAACAACAGTTTCCGATTTTGGCCGATAACCCTAGAGGTTATGTTAGGAATTTCTGCACGATCGATCGTTCGTCTCTTAGGGGCTGCCGTCGGCGTGGGTGCCACGGCTGCCTGCAGTTTACGTGAGGAAAGCCTGAGCGATCACCCCTGTTACGACCCGGACTACAGAAGCCGTTACTTACCAGCAAATCGTCCCCTTCGATTTCCACTGGTCATACACCATTTGCTTCGTGCCAATCACTCGGGACATTCCTCTCGGGCAGCGATTGATGACCGTCTTGAGGCATTGAGACAGGCGTTTGAGCCGGCAGGCATCCAGATCTATCTCCATCAGGAGTCTGATATTCCGATAGGAGACGATTCACTCAATCAGCTTACCCAAGGTGCGATTAATCTCTTTATTGTCGAATCCGGAGAGGATCAGGTAACCCCCTTTGATCCTGCTATCACGTTATCTCCAGAGAGCGATCCTGTCGACTGGGTTCATGCGTTCGCCCGTTATTTTGGACTTACTTATGATCGTGAGGATGAAAAAATAGAGATGGGGGTTTATGATCTGCAAGATCCTTTGAATCAGGATGAGAAAGAGACGCTTCAATGTCTTCTATCGGAAGAGGTTGCCCCTCATCTCAATCCAAACCTCACTGAGGAAGAGCGCCCTCGTATAGAGAGTTTAACGGTAGGGTGTGATGACGATCCTGAAACCCTGGGTTCTATCCAGGAGGCGGTGGATCAGATCTCATGGGGAGGGGAGATTGTCGTTTGCCGTGGTGGTTACTTTGAAAGTCTCAATATTCACGGAGGATCTTTTACGTTGGCGGCTAATATCTCTCGACCAGGGACCATCGACCCTGTTTTTATTAATCCGATAGAGGGAGAGAGGGCTTTGGCAATAAGTGCGGGTGCGAATGTGACCGTTGGAAATATCGGCTTTGCCCATGGAGAAGCGGATGAAGGGGGCGTTGTTCGTGTACAGGATAGTCAGCTTCATTTATATGATTCCCAAATAGGGGGTGGAACAGCCGTTCGTGGAGGAGGACTTGCTTGTTTCAACAGTCTTTGCCGTCTTGAGAGGCGGGAGCAGGCGATGTTTATCTCTGTTTGTGAGGCAAGCGAAAAGGGGGCCGCGGTTTTTTTAAGCCACTCCCTGTTTACCACTTATGAAACACTCATGGATGAGGATCTTGTTGAAGGGGGGAAGGGGGCAGGGATCTACGCGGAAAGAGGTTCTGTTATCGAGGGGGTCAATACCCATCTCTTCAATATGAGGGCGGGTCGCGGGACTGCCTTATACCTCGAAGATTCAGTTGCCTTTTTACGGGGTGATTCCTCAATCTCAGCAACCTTTGCCATGGAAGAGAGTTCGGGGGCCGTTGAACTCGTTAGCGGTGATGGCGAAAGTACGTTGATGATCGAACCTCCATTCTCATGGAATCAGTTTGGAACATCTCGCGGGAGGTCGATAAGAAACAACCCTGCGGATGTCGTCATTCGCGGTGGAGGGACCTACTCGGGGCTCTCCAACAATCAAGTACTGTTCTGTTCGACAGAATCCGGTGTTTGTGAATAGGGCGACGATAATTGTTTTTTTCTTTAAAATATTCTGCAACTTTTAAAGAACATCCACGATAATAGCAGTGTCAATAGAGTCTTTGGGGGCGAGGAGAACTCGCCGTGGCAGACGCGACCCGTATCTTAATACAGGGTCCCGGGGGGGCGGGAGAGGTAATCCAGGGGGAAATTCAGTATATTCCCCAAGAAGATCCCCAAAAAATCAAACAGACACTTGAGCAAGAAGGTTCTCCCTTCTCCGACTACTTTCTCTTTCAAGGAGAGAAAAAAGGGGTCTATGTTGTTCAAGCGGACGCGACACACTTCTCCTTACTAGGCAAGCAGCTTAAAGATTATAAGATCCAACTCCCTTTTCAGGAGGAGCTTTCGGAGACCGACCCAGAGGGAGCTCCGGTTCTTTCCCGAGAGATTACCTTGAAAGAGGTGATTGATAACGAAGGGATGGTTCAAATTGAGAATTGTGAGGTCAAGCTCGACTCAAAAAATCCGCTACCCCATGAACAGTTTTTAGCTGGGCGACTCAAAGATTACTTTCTAGGAGTCATTAAAGAGAAGAAGGAAGAGGGTTTTGACCAACCAGAGATCGCCCAGGCGATTCAGAAGATACGTTTTCTCACGGATAGTCTCGCAGGACAGGTCAGTCTCAACCTCGAAAAGATTCACGACTCAAAAAAATATCGTCTAAAAATTGCCGTGAGAGGAGCCCCTTTGGGAATTCATTTTGATGGGCTCCCTGTCAATATTGTGGATGAAGCGGGCCATTTTCTCGGCCCCCGGATGGCAGCCCATTTGAAGAGGCACCCTCTTGTCGTTGAATTTAATCGAGGTGCGATGAATGATAGTTTCCAAGATGATTCCCTCGAAGATCCCGTCTTGGATCATAGCTTAAATCACCTTTCCTGGCATTATCCCGATAGGGCTCCGACCCAAACTGAGTTTACCTCGATTGGTCGTGGTCTGACCGAGCTCACGACCGATGTGGACCCCTTTTTGGCCCCTCGGCTTCTTCCTTATGAATTGATGCCGATTCCTCAGAGTCTCTTTCAGGAGTTTCAGCTCTGGCTTACAACAAGGTTGGAGCGAGAGGTCGGAAAATATGAGATCAATGTTCAGCCGGAGGCAAAAGACGGATTCTGGAGATTTCAGGTCATTGAGAAGCCATTTTCACAGATTCGCATTTTTGCAAAAGATGTTGAGGAGCTCCAAAAGATCGGCATTGATTTAAATGAGGAGAAAAAGGAACTTGATCGTGGGACCGGTGATTGGTCTCAAAGGCAGTGGAATCATTTCATCGAACGACTTCAAAAGAAGTATCGGGATGCCGGGTTCGAGTTCTTGCACGACCATCCTGAGTCGGCCGTTTCTTATGATCAAGGAAAGATCTATTGGCTACAGGTCAAACAGCTCCTCCCACTTCTGCCGGTCGAGAACATTCATCTTGTTGTTGCCGATTCCGATTTAAAGGGTCTCCCTGATAAGGCCTCTCTCGAAAAGGCCTTTTTTCAACAGAAGAAAAAGATCAATCGGCAAGAACTGCAAGAGGGGGCGATTCGATTAGGAGAGACATTTCGCAAGTCCGATTTTCTTCTCGCCTCATCTTATCCCGATAACAAGGAGAGTGGTACGGTTCCTGTTCAGCTTCATAATGAGGAGGCCCATCTTTCTCTTCGTATCGCTCGTTGCGGGCAATTCAGCCTGAGGGCAAAAGACGGGTTGCAGAAATCATCTCTAGAAGCGTTTCGAAAAGGAATCCAGTGGAAGAGGGGAGAGCCTTTTCGACCCAAGGAGTTTGAAAAAAAACTCATACGGATCCTTCAGCGGCTCGATCTGCAGTTAGATGGAGAGATTGAGTATTTTTATGAAGACGGCGTCCATCTTAATGTGACCATTCCGCTCAAGGCCCCACAGGCGGCCGCCATGGTAGGCGCGGGTATCGATATCGTTTCCGGGACACCGCTCGTTCAAGGCTCTCTCTCCGTTCCTCATCGCGTTCCGGGCACCTCGCGATCCAGCATACAACTTGTCTTGGGAGGAGCGACACAAGGGGTCAGTGCGAGTGCGACGAGTCTCCCGATCACCGAAGGGGGGACACGGGTTGTGGGAGGAATTAGCGCGGATAGACAGAGTTATTCTCATTCTGATGCCTCGACCCTTTCCATTGGGCCCTACGCCACATTTCTCATTCCATTAGGGAAGGAGGGAATTGCGAGTCCTTGGCAGCTTCACCTCCCGTTTCGGGCAAGGCATATACTTGAAAAGGGGCCGGATGGGAGTGAGTCCCACACGTTTTTAGGAACGGGTGCGGGCCTCTCTTATCTCGATGGCTCGCTGCTCACAAAAAACGACCTCCTCTCACTCTATCTGGGACAAGATATTGATGTGGAAAAAGACGGAGAGACGGCCGATACAACAACGAAAGGAAAGATAGGCTACCGGCATCCCGTTAATCTGTGGGGGATGTATTGGGAGTGGCAGGCGAATCTTTTCCACCGTGAAACTCTTATTGGTGAGAAACCGTCAATTTATCGCATGTACCAAGGCATGGATAGGCCAATCGACTTTTCCGCTGGTATGGATCGTGCGCCTTATAGGACCAACGCCCATCTGGGTGGATTTATTAAAAAACCGCTTGGACCGGTTACCCTCGTTGCCGGGGCCACATGGACAGGCTCAAATGAACTAACCTTTTCTGGAGATCCTGCTGGATGGCATCAGCGTATGGGGGTCGGAGTTGGTGTGGAGCTTAATTTCCTGGGCGGAGCGACGCTGACCGTTGGCTGGCCGATCATGGAAGATGGAAAGTTTCATACCCCCGATCCGGTTCCAAGAGTAGGATTTACGATCACCATTCCTCTCGATTTTTAGACTCGGGTCTCTGCATCAAACAATTTTTGATATTCTTCCTGGGCAAACCGATCGGTCATACCGGCGATGTAATCGCACACGACCCTTTCGATTGTCTCGTTAGCACCTCGTGCTTGAACATCGGGGGGGAGGATCTTTGGGTTTTTCAGATAGGTCTTGAAAAGATTTTCGATAATTCGCTGGGCCTTGTCGGCCATCCGCTCCACGCGATAATGTCGATACATCTTTTCGCGCAAGAATTTTTTGATCTCCCTGTTTTTTCTGTCAAATGATTCACTATAGGCAACCAGGCTCACCTTGCTCTCTCGCACCTCTTGTAACGATCTGACATCCGTCTGTTTAAGGTTTGTCTCGATCTGGTTTACGAGATCGGTAACGTAAGCGTTAATGATGTTGCGTATCGCCTGCCTTGTCTCAAGTTTGTCTCCAAGAAAGAGGCCTCGATCGCCCTTGAAGTATTCTTTCCAGAGCGTGATCTCTTTTAATTCGTCGTAGTTGAGAAGGCCCGACCGGATTCCGTCATCCAGGTCATGGTTCGTATAGGCAATCTCATCGGCCAGATTGACAATTTGTGCCTCGAGTGTCGGATGACCTTTCTTTTTGAAACTTGCTTGGGGGTTCGGCTGATCATAGGTCGTCATATGCTTGGCCAACCCCTCCCGGACCTCATAGGTCAGGTTTAAGCCCGGGAACTGCGGGTACCTCTTTTCCAGCAGGGTGACGATTCTTAGGCTTTGTCGATTGTGCTCGTAGCCGCCGCACTCTTTCATGAGACGATTCAAAACAACCTCGCCGGAATGTCCAAACGGGGTGTGACCTAAATCATGGGCCAGAATAATCGCCTCGGAAAGATCCTCGTTTAATCGAAGTGCTCTGGCGAGCGTTCGGGCGATTTGAGCCCCCTCAATGGAGTGAGTCAGGCGGGTTCGGTAATGATCCCCCTCATGATAAACAAAAACCTGTGTCTTGTACTCCAACCGCCGGAAGGCATTGGAATGGATGATCCGGTCCCGATCGCGTTGAAAAGCGGTTCGATAGGGATGTTCCTGCTCCGGATATTCTCGTCCCTCACTGTCACCACTCTTCATCGCATAAGGGGCTAAAAACTGCTGTTCAGACTGCTCGTACTCTTGGCGAGTTAACATGGGGATTTCTTTTTCTAGTGTAAAAGAATGAATTGGCAATAGATAAATTATTGAGAAAGGTGAGGGTCAATTATGGCATTCCCAGCGTCTTATGCATTTGAGGCAAAACTCGGACGTTTGGTAAGAGGTCATTGGCCAACTGCCACCATTGGTATAGTTGCCTCAAGATTGGTACCCCATCAAAAGTAGATGTCTCACTGACCGGCTGGAGGATAAAAGGTACTTGAGGAGCCAGCTTGGCAACTAAATTTATCGCTTGGGCAATTTCTTCATCTCTTGTTTCTGCGGTGACAACCACCTTCACATACACCTCTCTGGAGAGGGCAATCTTTAAGAATTCCTCATGCTCTTTCCAATAAGGCCTCATTCCCGTGGAGGAGGGGAGTTTAAGATCCATGCTGATGATGGAGACAAAGGGGAGTACTTCCTTCAGAGCTGCCATATGAACACCGGCTGTTTCCAAAAGAATCGTTCTCCCCGAAAGATTGGACAACCATTCTTTTAAGAATTTGGATCGTTGGAGTGGCTCACCACCCGTTAGGGCGATCGGGATTTTGGGAAAATCGCTAATGACTTTTTGAAGGGTGTCCACAGAGACCGGATTTGGAATTTCGAGTTTCATTTCCGAAAAAAAGTCTGGGATTACCTTGCAAAATCTGTTTATTTGAAAGGTGGCTGGCGTATCACACCATTGGCAGGAGAGTTCACAACCTTGAAAACGGACAAACAGGTGTCCTTCACCCGCATAAGGTCCCTCTCCTTGAAAGGAAGGGAAAATTTCAACCAGATTGGCTGCCTTCATGAAACAGGTCTGACCTTAGATTGGGCAATAGAAACCGATTCAACCTCATGCTTGAACGTCTCCAGGAGTGATTGGGCAAAGACAGCTGGATCGAGTCCATAGTCGAGAAGCCCCTTTGTTTTTACCGGTGTATTTTTTGAGGAGACGTTGATCCCAAAGTGAATCAGTGTAGAGACAGGAGAGGCTGTAGCGATCGAAACAGAGAGCTTGGCATCTCCTTCAAAAAGATCATTTCCGGCACGAATCAGCTGTGTTGTCTTTGCCCTGAAGATGATCTCCTGTTGTGCCAGACTGACCAACAGCCTCTGAACGAGTATTGTTCTAGAGAGATCAGCACCAAAAAACTCTCCGATAAAATGGAGCATCTCTTCGCTATAGATCTTTTTCCCGTCCTTTTGATCGACCAGGTCGACCATCTGATCGGTTGCAACATGACATCCTCCCTGAAAGGCTACCAGTGCATCTCCGAGGATGTTCGTTGTCTGGAATATCCAGTGGGGTCTTAACTGACGGCCGTCGTAGTTCATCCGTTCACTCAGCCACTGAATCTTCATATTGTGATGCCGATTTCCCGGAAGGCGCGGAATGAACGACTGCACGACTCGCACTGCCGGCAGGGGGACGAACCGCCCTCATAACAAAACCAGATTTTCTCAAAATCGATACCCAGTGCCTTTGCCTTGTTGGCGATCTCTCGCTTGTTCATAGCGACGGTGAAACTCATGACTTTGACGCGACTTAGTGTCGAATACCAAAAGAACTCGTTTGCGGCGTGGACAAAGGGGGTGCTGTTGTCGGGAAATGTAATTCCTTCCTCCTCATTAAAACCGGTGACAAGCGTTTCAGCGCCGGCCGATTCGGCAAAAGCGGCAGCGATATTTAAAAAAATGCCGTTACGGTTGGGGACCCAGACTGCCTGAGCGGACGGAAAGGTTTTGTCTGTATTATCAAGATCCTCTTCAGCCAGGGAGGGGATTTTTTTCCCTTGATCGACAAGGGAGGTCTTGGTGATTTCAGAGAGCCATGGCAGTGTAATGATCCTATGGGAGACCCCCATGAGATCTGCCTGATACTTTGCTGCCTCAATCTCCCTTTTTACGGCCCGCTGTCCGTAATCAAAAGTCAGTGCCAGAACCGGCTTTGTCTGCTCCCGAGCAATCCAGGAAGAGACCGTGGAGTCCAGACCTCCTGAGAGAATCAAGATAGAGTGATGAGCCATGCGGACGCTCTATCAAAAAGATTCTCCTAATATCAAGGGGGGCAATAACGATTTTGCCTGGTCTGTGGACCAGGCAAAATCGAGGGTATTATGGGGTGTAGCTTTACTAGTCCTGAGACAATAAATTCGTCACCGAATTTATGAATCGAAGGACTAAGCCGCTTTTCGCGACAGCTTCTTAATTCTATCTTCAAGATGGGCAATTTTACGCGACAGATGCTCCACATCGGACTCGGAAGGAATGCTCAAGGCTGTGAGCAATTGCCTCTTTGTCTGGCGGGCCGTGCTGCGGGCACGCAGTACCAATTCACTTGCCTGAAACCGCTCCACAAGATCCTCCAGATTTTTTCTGGCCTCCTGGATCAGGAAATCCTTGCTAAAGGTGCCAGACTGAATTTCTCTTGCGCGTTCGATGACATCATCAACGAGCTCTCTCAAATTCTCTGTTTTCTCAGAGGCGACACTGTAAAGGCCATCATGTCGAATCTGACTCACAAGACCACGAATACTCGTTCTCAGCTCTTCGGACGTCTGTTCCGCCAGAAGACGCAATTGGTGAACGACCTTCTCTGCCTCTTTCTCAAGACGGGTCAAAAGATCGGTAAGATTCTCAAGACCCTTCTTTGTTTTTCTTTTGGCTGCCATAGAGACCTCCTTGTTTTTTTCAAACTCAATATAACACAGCGCGTTAATGAGTCAAGGGAATTTTATGCGTTGCGTTATGAATACTTTAAATGTATTTATATTTCAATTAGTTAGTGATATTTCTTTTATATTCAATTGCAGGGTTTCAATGCCATTCCAGCACTGGATTTGGGGGGTGTGGATAATGGTAACAGGATTTCCCGACGAAATTTTTGGGAGAAAATCACCCTGATCAAACGCGATTGCCTCCAAGGCAGTTCCCTCCTGGATGACTTTTGCCTTGAGATGTTTCTGGCCAACGATTCGGCAATCGTGAAAACGTACGGAACAGCTTCCGAGGAGAGGAGAGGGGTTTGACGGACCGAACGGTTCCAGAAGTTGGAGCTGTTTCACAAAAAGAGGTGAGATCTCGCAGAATGGAACGAGGGCATCCAGGATCCGAATTTTATTGGATGCAAGAGGTTCCCCCCGGAGTCTTTCGTTGAAACGGGATCGAAATTCACTGACTTTCTCGCGATCCAGTGTGAGACCACAGGCAGCGTCATGTCCTCCGAATCCTATAAAGCAGTCCCTTAAATCGTTCAGGGTCTTGTAGAGCGAAATGCCAGGCACCGTCCTTCCAGATCCCTTTCCAATCCCATCCTGAAGTGACAGGACAATAGCGGGGCGTCCATATCTTTCCACCAGCTTGGCAGCGACAATGCCAACGACACCAAGGTGCCATTTTTCCGATGCCACAACAATACCTGGATTTTGTTTTTGCTCTCTTTCAATGATGATGACCGCTTCCTGGAGGACCTCTTCTTCGATTTGTTGTCGCCTTCGATTCAGGGAGTCGAGTTCGGATGCGAGACATGTCGCCGCCTCCTCGTTTTCAGAAAGCAGGAGTTTAAGGGCTATTTGGGGATCGGAAAGCCTTCCAGCGGCGTTGATGCGGGGAGCTAATCGGAATGAAACGGTTCCGACTCCAATAGGCGGTCGGGATTGTGATTGGGCTAAAAGGGCCCGAATACCGGGTCGCTCCGATCTTTCAATCTCTTTGAGCCCCTCTTTCACCAGAAGGCGGTTGGTATTTGTCAAGGGAACGATGTCGGCGATTGTCCCGAGACAGGCCAAGTCGAGATAGCGTTTCAGATTAGGAAGGGGCGACACGCCTCGTTCGCGCAATTTTTTCCGAAAAGCAATTAGCAGAAGAAAGACAAGCCCTGCGGAAGCGACCGGGTCTGGAAATTGCGAATCACTCCTTTTTGGGTTTAGGAGGGCCGTTACAGGAGGCAGTTTTTTCGGTGCCTCATGATGATCAATCACAATAACGTCGATTTTCTGCTCCGCCAGATAACAAAGCTCTTCGTAGGCATTGGTCCCGTTGTCTATGGTTACGAGAAGATCCGGTTTTTTCTTGGCGAGCAGAGTTTCCAGTGATTTTCGGTTGAGACCATAGCCGTCGTTGAGACGATGTGGCAGAAAGAAATCGACCGGAAGACCGATTTCACGAAAAAAGGAGACCCATTGGGCCGTACCGGTGATCCCATCAACGTCGTAATCGCCGTAAAAAAGTATGTTCTCCTGCCTCTCCCAGGCCTGCAGAAGTCGCGCCAACCCCTTTTCAACATCCGGAAGAAGTGTGATGTCGGGAAGATGATCCCATTGGGGATAGAGAAAGCGGCGTGCCGCTTCCGGAGAGGCCAATCCCCTTCGGATCAGGAGGTGGGCGATAACAGGATGCAGTGAGAGGGGCTCCGCAAGAAGGGTCTCCTTTTCCTGGTTTCGTTCAGACGGTTTCCAACTGGAAGTCTGTTGATAAACCATTTCTCACCATCCTGCTAGCGGTGTTTAAATTTTTGTGTAAGACGGGGACCATACTCTTTAAGATAAATATAGAATGGACAGGCGACAAAAATTGTCGAGTAGGTCCCCGAAATACAGCCGACCGTCATGGCGAATCCAAAGTTTTGAAACTCACCCTCCCCAAAGAGATACATCAAGACAACGACAAACAGGACGGTGAGTGTGGTGATGATCGTTCGTGAAAGGGTTTCGTTCAAGGTGATATTGATCAGTTCTCTAAGCGGCTTCTTTTCCATAATCGGAAGGTTTTCCCGGACACGGTCGTAGATAACAATTGTATCGTTGATGGAGTAACCAATAATCGTCAGCAGCGCGGCGATGACCGTCAGGCTGACCTCACGTCCGGTCAGGGCAAAGGCGCCCAGGGTGATCAGCACATCGTGAACAAGGGCCAGGATGGCGCCCGGGGCAAAAATAAAGTCGAAACGGTAACCGACATAGATCAGCATGAGAAGCCATGAGACGATAATTGCCAGGATCCCCTTTTTACGGAGTTCGGAACCGGCCTTCGGGCCAACCGTTTCCTCCTGTTCTATCTCAAGGGAGGCGACGTTCAGCCCTTTACGAAACGCCTCCGTGATCTTTGACGACAGCCCCTCTTTTTCACTAACTTCAAATTTTATCATCATCCGATTTTCAGAGATCTCTCCCACCTGCTGAACCGAAAAGTCCCCCAACTCTAATGGTTCCAGAAGTGTCCGTAGAGCGGTTTCTGAGACCGGTTCCGAAAAACGGTAGTGAAGCTTGATCCCCCCTTTAAAATCGATACCAAAATTAAGTCCTCGACTGCCCATGAGGTAAAGGCTTCCGCCAACAGCAATAACGGAGACCAGTATGAAGAGGTTCATCCGGCGGATAAATTGGAAATTAAACACTGATCGACTCCTTTTTCAGACCATACAGAATTCCGTCTTGCAGGACACGGGTGACCCACAGGGCAGTGACCAGAGTAGAAACAATTCCAATCATCAAGGTAACTGCAAAGCCTCGAATAGGGCCTGTTCCAAACTGATACAGAACAATGCCGGCGAGGAAAGTGGTAATATTCGAGTCTAGAATCGCCCTCGTAGCGTTATGATAACCCGCTTCAATCGCAGAGCGACCTGAATGCCCATGGCGAAGCTCTTCCCTCATTCTTTCAAAAATCAGGATATTGGCATCGACCGCCATACCGATCGTCAGAACAAGGCCCGCAATGCCCGGCATGGTCAGCGTGGCCTGAAAAATGGCCAGCGCGGCCAGAACGAAGAGAATGTTTAAGATCAGTGCGATATCCGCCAAGAGACCGGACAGTTTATAATAGGTGATCATAAAAATGATGACAACGAGGCTCGCCATGAGCATGACCTTCATTCCGCGCTGTATCGTGTCCTTTCCGAGAGAAGCCCCCACAACTGTTTTTGTCAGCTCCTTGAGTTTTGCCGGCAGGGCCCCCTCACGCAGAACGAGGGTCAGGTCGTCCGCCTCCCTTAGGAGCGTTTGATAATCGCCAAGGCCGAGCGTGATTTGGGCCTCCCCCGACAAAATCGGCTCACGAATAACCGGCGCAGAGGCCACATTGTCGTCCAATAAGATCGCCAGTCGTTTTCCGACGTGATTTTTGGTCAGGTCGGCAAAAAGCCTTGTCCCGATACTGTTGAATGAAAGGCTGACGTAAGGTTCATTATTGTTGATGTTAACTTGGGCGTTTTTCAGCATCTCGCCGGTGACCTCCGCCTTTCTCTTCAGAAGATAGGGCGTGCCGCCCACAATTTTCTTTGTCAGTGGATCACGCTGGATCTCAAAAAGGATCTCACTCTCGACCGGCAATCTCTCTTTGAGTTTCTCATTAATTTTGGCGATGCTTTGTTCAGAGTAATCTTCCGTCAGGTTCGACTCATTTCGGGTTTCGGCAACCCATCCACGCACCGTATCATCGGCAACCGATTCATCAACCAGTTTGAACTCAAGTTTACCGGATTTTTTGATAAGATTGAGTGCGCGATCGGGATCGGTCATTCCGGGGAGTTCCACGGAAATTTTGTTGCCGCCTAGCCGTACGATCGTCGGTTCAGAAACCCCATAACGATCGATTCGGTTCCGGATTGTCTCCAGGGCCTGCTGAACTGCATAATTTCTTGTCTGATCTTCAAAACTTTTGGTGAGATGATAAACGAGTCTCTTTTCTCCGTTCTGACCACCGGCCTCAATCAAAGTCTCGTTATAGTTTTTTCTGATCCAGTGGGAGATCTCTTCATGAGACTGACCCTCCTTGGGGGTGATAAGAATCTCCGAATTGTCGGGGTTTCTCTCGATTTTTTCCGGCGCAAACGGCTCTTTCTTGAGTAGGCGTTCCAGATCGGAAGAGAGAAGGTCCGCCTTGTTCTTGAGGGCTTCTTCGACTTGAACCTCAAGTTCGACATAAATCCCTCCCTGAAGATCGAGACCGAGCTTGATCTCGTCGGGCGGAAAGAGGTAAACATAGAAAGGGAGTGGAGTCTCTTTCTCCTGTGCCAAGGTACGAACATTCTCAAAATGTCCGATCGTCGGAACGAGAAAATAGACGGAGAGAAGGATCATAACGGAACTTAAGATTGCTTTTGTACGCCAATGAGACGGCATTGTTTAAGGACCGTAGGGCTTGAAGGGGGTCACTTGGATGGAGTCGTTGCGGCTGTCTTGACCAAGGCCACCTGGTGCTTGTCCATTTTGAGTCGGACATTCTCAGAGACTTCCAGGTGAACAATGGAATCGACCAGATTGGCAACTTTGCCATGAATCCCCGAAAGCGTTACGACCTCATCCCCCTTTTTAAGGTTGTTGATCAACTCCTGATGTTTCTTCCTCTGTTTGGACTGTGGCCGAAGGATCAGGAAGTAGAAGACGAAGAAGACCAGTATGAGGGGGAGAAACGTCATGAGGCTTCCTCCCGGCGGGGTTGCCTGTGAGACAGGGCTAGACTCTTGAGCCGCTGCGGTTCCGATAAAAAGACTCTCTAAATTCATCGTATCTCCCCTCCTGAATCGCCGTCCGGAGTTCCCGGATCAGCGTTAGGTAATAATGAAGGTTATGTATCGTATTGAGCCTCGCTGAAAGAATCTCTTTCGCAAGGTACAAATGTCGAAGGTAGGCCCTACTATATCTCTGACAGACCGGGCAAGAACAATTTTCGTCGATCGGCCGCGCATCCTCCTTATAACAGGCATGTCGTATCTGCATTTCACCAAACGTCGTAAAAAGTTCCCCATTACGGGCGTTGCGGGTCGGTACGACGCAATCAAACATGTCAACTCCTGCGCCAATCAGTTCTACGATATCTTCGGGTAATCCGATCCCCATTGCGTAGCGGGGGTATTCCGGAGGGATTGCGTCGGCCGTTTCTGCTGCCATTTCGTAGAGCAGCTCCTTCGGCTCACCAACCGAAAGGCCACCGATGGCAAAACCGGCGAAGCCGGTCGTTTCAAGAAGTCTTTCCGTACATTCCTTGCGAAGGTTTTTATAGATGCTTCCTTGAATAATCCCAAACAACAAAGAACGTGAACGAAGAACGGCGGTTGTCGACCGCTTGGCCCATTCAATCGTTAGTTCCATCGATCGTCTTGCGTCACTTTCGGAGACCGGATAAGGTGTGCAGTCATCCAGGACCATCATGATATCCGATCCCAATGCCTGCTGGATTGCAATTGCCTTCTCTGGCGTAAGAAAGTGACGTTCTCCGTCGATATGAGACTGGAATTCGACGCCGTCGGGTTTCATCTTTCTGATTTTTGAGAGGGAAAAGACCTGATAACCGCCGGAATCGGTCAGGAGGGGGCGATTCCAGGACATGAAGTGGTGTAATCCCCCAAGATTTCTCACGGTCTCATGTCCGGGGCGGAGCATCAAATGGTAGGTATTTCCCAGAATGATCTCAGCCCCCAACGCCTCCAGTTCCTCCGAGGAGAGTGCCTTAACGGTACCAACAGTTCCCACCGGCATAAAAATAGGAGTTGTCAAGGAGCCGTGGGGGGTCGCTATTTGTGTGATACGAGGGGTTGCCATTGCAGCCGGCACTTACTTGGCATATAGCGATCCCCCATGTCCAAAAGAATTCTTGTCACCTCCGGCCCTACCCGAGCCGCTCTGGATGACGTCCGGTTCTTGACGAACCGGTCAACGGGCCGTTTTGGGACGCTGTTGGCCAGAGAGGCGTTGAAGAGAGGATGTCGCGTTACCTTTGTCTATGGAATTGGGAGTGAGATCCCTCCACGGCACCACCGCTTACAAACCATCGCAATCGAAACGAACGAGGACCTTAAGGCTGTTTTAAGGCATGAGTTAAAAAACAGGCGGTATGACGCCGTTATTCACGCGATGGCGGTTCTGGATTTCAGGCCGGAGAAGATTGGGAAGGGTAAGAGAAGTTCAAGGGTAGGCCGATGGTCCGTGACGTTTGTACCGACCCCCAAGATCATTTCAAGAATAAAAAAATGGTCTCCCGATGTTTTTCTGGTCGGCTTCAAGCTGGAGAGCGGTCTTTCGGTCCCCAGGCTCATTCGTCGAGGGAGGATGCTTTTGCGTGACTCCGGCGCCGATCTTGTTCTGGTGAATCAACTCCCACAAGGGGATGACGAGAGGCATACGGGGTACCTGCTTTTAAAGGGGAGGTCTGATTCCAGGAAGGTAACAGGCAAAAAACAGCTGGCGCAAAAAATCATCTCGCACATTTTAGACATTTCTTATTGACTTACACATAAGCCATAGAAAGACGATGCCTTCCAAAAATAATGAGAAAGATCCGAGGCAGACGAGGAGGCGCGACGCAGGCGTACTTGCTGTGGTACGTCGAGGAGCCGCCGACGAAGTCAATTCCGATTCTTGACAGCAGCTACTGATTCAAGAGAGGAGAGGGGAATGAAAAAGGGAGTGTTAGTTTTTGCCCTACTGACGGCCATCATTGGATCCTTTTTGATTTACCGGCATTTCAGAGGGACGCCGCAGGCCCCCAAGACAGTTTCCACTGAGGAGACAAAAAGTCTCCTGAGAGAGCAACACGACTACTTTCAGAAAAAAGGAGCTCAAGGGGTCAGGGAGAAGCAGTATGCCCCTGTAATCGAGACCCTAAAAAGAATGTTAGTTAAATATCCCGACAATATTCCCCTCAAACAGAAGCTGGCCTTCGCCTATTTTGCGTCGGGGCATTATGATGATGCCGAGCCTCTTCTTCGGGAGGTCGTGGATCATAACCTGGCGGACGCCGAGACCTACTATGAGCTTGGGTTTATTGCCAAAGAAAAGGGGGAACAAGACGAGTCGGCTCGTCTTGTCAAAAAGGCACTTGAGCTGAATCCCAAACATCAAGGGGCGATGGAGCTTTCCAAATGACCTCCCACCTTCATCCTGATTCCTTCCGGCCCGGCCAGATCGTCAGAAAAAGTTTTGGATTGAAAGAGGCGATTCAGGAGAGCCTGAAGCAAGATTACGCCAGTCCGATTATCCAGAAGATTGTTGAAGCGGATTATCTGTACAGCGAAAAGGGTTTGACCTTTCATCTGGCGAGATCGTTCGGATTCTGTTACGGAGTCGATCGGGCGGTCGATCTGGCCTACGAAACCCGGAAGAAGTTTCCTGATCGCCGTATTTTCCTCACGGCGCAGATCATTCATAATCCACGGGTGAACAAGAACCTGCAGGAGATGGGGATCGATTTTCTTGAAGACTACAGTCAGGTGACCTCCAAAGACGTCGTTGTCCTCCCCGCCTTTGGGGCGACGGCGAGCCAGATTGAGACATTGAAAGGGATTGGGTGTGTGTTGGTTGACACCATTTGCGGTTCCGTATTGAACGTCTGGAAAAGGGTGGAGAGCTACGCCATGGAACGCTTCACGGCGGTCATCCATGGAAAATATTATCATGAGGAGACCCAGGCAACGAGCTCTCGTGTTTTTGAGTATCCCGGTGGACGGTATCTTGTGGTGTTGGACTTGAATGAAACCGATTATGTCTGCCGCTACATCCGGGAGGGGGTGGAGAAACAGGATTTTTTGGATCGTTTTGCAAAACAGGTTTCTCCAGGGTTTGATCCTGATCAGGATCTCAAGAGGATTGGCGTGGCGAATCAGACGACAATGCTCATGAGCGAATCGATCGAGATTGCGCGTCGTCTGGAACAGGCGCTGGCCGATCGTTATGGGAGCGAAAATCTTGCAACCCATTTCAGAAATTTTGACACGATTTGCAGTGCGACGGAGGATCGGCAAAATGCGATGATTGATTTGGTGAAGAATAGGCATTTGGATTTGATGCTCGTGATCGGCGGCTTCAATTCCAGCAATACAAACCACCTGGCCAAGATCGCCTCCTCGAAGATCCCGCGTACCTATCACATCGAAGACAAGGATTTTCTTATCTCTCCGGACGAGATCCGGCATAAGCCGGTTGGCAAATTTGATGTTGTTACGAGTAAAGACTGGTTGCCCTCTGGTGAGCTCAGTATCGGCATTACTTCAGGGGCCTCAACCCCCAATCAGGTGATGGGGGATGTGATCGAAAGGGTCCTGTTATTTCGCTAAAAACAGCAAGGCCCCTGTCACGCAACTGACAGGGGCCTTCTCTTTAAGTTTACTCTTATTCTAGACTCCCTACATGACCTCCCCACGGCAAGTCTGGGCATTACCCGGTTGGTGGCAGAACGCATCACACTCCGGTTTTGTTACATCATCACCGAACTCGTCGATACAGGCCTGAGGCGTGCCGCCATCTGAAGGGGCAGCGTTAGGTCCGGTTGCTGAGCCGAATTCAGGCGGCTTATCGAAGCTCGGCGGGTCAACAGTGTAGGTTTCTGTACAGGTCGGAGACTGGGCGGTCCCCCCAAAGCCAAGGCTGGCTACTACAGGGGTCGTGCTCGTGTTGTAACCGACCGTAACGATTGTCAGATGTCCTGGCATCGTGATATTTGTTGTAGCACCAAGCATATTCGGCTGACCCGTGGGGGTCAGGGTAAAATCCTCACACGATCTCTCGGTCGGGATGCAGTACTTTTTAGCATCAGTATCGATCGGGTTGACGAAGATAGACTCTGGTGATCGTCCGCTACCGCACACATTCGACGTTCTTTGTAACTGACCACCAAACTGTCCGAAGTTAGGGGGGCCTTCCTCGTGGAGTTCTTCTGCCCCATTGGCCATCTCTTCCGATTGACAGTTGTAACCACCCATCCCTTCTTCATCACGAAGTCCCTCTTCCATTGCGAAACATTCCTGCATGTAGCCCTCGATCTTCCGTCCATCCTCCTGGGACATCCCTTCAAACTTGATCGCTGTGAAGGTTCCTCCGCAATCCCAGGATCTGGAGAAGGCAGGGGTTGTAATCGATTCACTCAAGGCATCAACATTGTAGGCGGCGACCTCTGTGAAGTACCTCGCGGTTGCCGACGCGATCCTCTGGAAGGTTTGCGTGATCTTCCGCCCACCAAATTCGGAGGTGGTCACCCCATTGGAGATTGCAAAACACTCGGTCTCTGAATGTGTCACTGTCCCACAGGAGCCATCGGCCTCCGCGGCAACCATCGGACAATCGGTTGCACTGGCTGCATTCGGATCAAAGTCGGGATTTGGACAGACGGCTACAGTCGTATAGTTGGTTGATGTGAGCGCCTCTGTAAGCCCGCAGATCTCACCACTGAACGCCTGGAGGAAATCCCCCAAGGCGGCGGTATCAACACTGTATGGAACCATGTCGGACAGGCGCATCGGAGGGGGAGAGCCGGTAAAACTGAATTTGGCGCACCCTTCCGTTGCGTTGAACTTGGCATAGGCCTTTCCGGTGAATGTGGTCCTCTTCTGGGTAAAAGGATCGACAAAGTTACCCGCGAACGCCCCGCGGAGTGCATTGTAGCTCGCTGTTGCCTCGAATCCAATGAATCCAGTGCCAAAACCACCATCCACATTGGCGGTTGCTGTGGCTGTTCCATCACCGAGGCTCACAACACCGTCGGTCACCTTTCCGGTTGCTCCGAGATCCACTGTCATACTAAAAGAGGAAGACTCACTGCGCCCTTGGAACTCTCCAGCGTGAACGATGCTGGCAGTGTAGACCGCTCCGTCGGCTGAATAGGTCGCCTCCTCCTCAAGGCTACCGTTGAAACACATGTCGAGCTGAAGGGCGTTGTCGATGACACCAACACGTATCTTGATCTCTTCAGGCCCTGTCTCAACCTCCGACTCGCAGGCCGCCTTCTCCTCGGTCCTCTCGGCAGGGATGCCATCGCAGAAGTCATCCTTGTCGTCTTCCGCTGCCGCCGGGGGGGTAAGGTTGTACAAGGCACGCTCTCCCGCCGGGATGGTAATCAACTTAGCCTTTTCCATCGCCTCCACGTAACAACGAGGGAGCTGGGCCTGCCTGCTCATCCGGATGACCTCCTTCTTGTGCATGTTGCTCTCGCAACCGGCGCGTGAAGGCTTGTCAACCGCATCGAGTGCATCCTTGAAAGAACCGAGTTTTGTCCCCTTCTCTTCAACGACCTTCAAGGCCAGGGCCGATCGTGAGGCGGTTTGCAATGCGCTGGCGCTTGAGGATTGAGAGAGATCCAGGGTGGAAATGTCAGTCGATGGAACCGTCCTTAAGGAAGAGACATCGGCTGTCCCTGCAGTGGTCGTTCCGGTCGTGGAGCCGGTAGAGCCCCCTGAACCGGTTCCGGAAGAGCCTCCGGAATCGCTGGAAGAGCCTCTCGTGCTCCCGCATCCCCCAAATCCTGTTACTGTGTTGAGGGCCCAGACAAAGGCAACGACCATGAGCCCCGTTGCGATCTTTTTAATAGTGAACATAGGATCCCCCTCCTTGTTTTTCCGTCCCGGACAGGGAGGATGTGCAACCCCAGTGCCAAAGACGGGATTTTATAACTGCGCAATATGATCCAATTTTTAGAAACTGTCAATTTTAAAAAGGGTCCTGTTTCACCCGTTTGACGACGGAATTTTGACGGAAGAAGTTATAAAATCAGCATGCAGTCGCCGTAGGAGAAGAGGCGATATCCTTGATGAACCACCTCTTTGTAGGCCGATAGGATAAACTCCCGGCCCGCAAAGGCCGAGACCATAACGAGTACGGTTGAGCGGGGGCGGTGAAAATTTGTGAGGAGGGCGTCGACGATTTGAAATTGAAAACCGGGGGTGATGAATAGAGATGTCTCATATCTCCCCCCCAAAGATTTTTCGGAGACAGGATCCCCCCTTCTTAAATTAAGAGGGGGGAGTACTGGTGGTCTTTGCAACCATGGAAGGGGGGCGATACCGGCCCACGACTCGAGCGCCCTCACCACCGTTGTTCCTACAGCGACGACCCTCCTCTTCTCCGCCTTGGCCTTTATAACGGCCTCAATCGTTTCCGGGGGAATCAGATACTCCTCTCCGTGCATCGGGTGTTGGTCCAACTTTTGGGAGCGGATCGGCTTGAAGGTATCGTAGTTGACATGGAGGGTCAGGAATTTGATCTCGGTCCCTTTTTGGGCAAGGCGTCCCAAGATCTCTTCGGTCAAATGGAAGCCGGCGGTTGGGGCTGCCTTGGAGCCTGGAACGGAGGCGTAGACCGTCCGGTACCTCTGGAAGTCTTCCTCGGTAAAGTCACTGGGGTCGATCCGCCTTATATAAGGAGGGAGGGGGGGGATCTTCTTCCCGTCCCTTTCCACGAGATCGGCCTCGGCGTTGTTCAGGATCAGAAGGTCTCCCTCCCGAATATATTGGGTAAAATCAGAAAATCCTTGGTGGAGCCAGGAGTCGGTTTGGCGATTTAAGACGATCATTCTGGAGTCCTCTCGCCGCGGAAGTGGATGTTGGGCGACGAGCTCCTCGGGGTATTGATAGGTAAATAGAGAGGTTTCCATCAATCACCGCCTTTTTTGCTTGAGGCCGGCCCCCGGATAATAAAAATCGAGGATCTCTTCATAGTGGAATCCCTGATCCGCCATCCCCTTCGCCCCCCATTGGCAGAGCCCAACACCATGCCCGTATCCCCTGCCAACCAGACGAGCCTCCCCCTCCTCGGGATAAATATCAAAGAGTGTGCTCTTGACCTTGTCAAAACCAAACCGCCTTCGGAAATCGTTCCCTTTAAACTCCTCCTGATGATCCGTAGAGGCGAGAAGCAGGTTGTCGATACGACCTGAATCCGTTTTTCGAAGAACCTTGAGGTCCACATCGGTCCCCGGCAGAGCGAATTCGTATTCCCAGAAGTAATAAGGGGCCTCCTCACAATAGGGATCGTCATGGACCTGATTGAGAGGAGAGATGTCAGGTTCTCCCCAAACATCTTTTGCCTTCTCGCTGACTCCCCCGCAGGTACTATGAAAGAAGGCTGGAATGATTTTATCGTCATAAGTGAGATATTCCCCCTCCGTTTCCTGCACCGCCTGTAGAATGAGAGGGGAGGTTTTGGTCTCTGGAAGGTAGAGCTGATCCTTTACGGATGACTCGAGGTCGTAATTTTCTCCTGTGCGGGGATGTTCCCTTCTGTAAAGCGCATAGGTGCGGCTTGCGACTGCCTGGGCCTTCAATGCCTCGAGTGGCCAGTTCGGAAAGACCTCATTCTGCAGGACCCCGATCAGATACTCCTCCAGAGGGATCTCGATGATTGTGAGGGGGTTCCTTTGCGTGGCGATCCGGATCGTCTCTTCCCGTTTCGTGCCAAGAGAGGCACAATGAATGATTGTGAGAGAAGCAAGGAGGAGGAGTACTGATTTTGACGGAAGGTGTCCCATAGAAAGGTCTTCTATCGAAGAAGCGAACCACCTGTCAAAAGAGCCTTTGACTTTCAGGGTGCCCAACTTATAATTCTGATATCATGCCACTTCGGGGGCGGGGCGAACTTGTCGGAAAACGTCATACGGGCGACCTTAAGGGGTTGTTGGTCGTTGCGATCGGCATTTTTGTTGCCCTCTGCCTCTTCTCTTTCGATCCGTTTGACCCGTCGCTCCACTCCTACTCTTCTTCCCGTGAGATCCAAAACCTGGGTGGGCTTATCGGCTCCTATCTGGCGGACTTTTTAATCACTCTCCTCGGATATGGTTCCTATCTCCTGCCGATAGCCCTTATGAGCCTCGGGGTGGCGGGTCTTCTCCACCGCGGGAGGGGGGGGGCTGTTGTCAAAATTTTTGGTCTCCTGCTTGTTCTGCTCGCCGCATCTGTTTTGTGTCATTTGCAGTTGGCGCCGATCGGCGAGAGGGGCATTTCTGCGGGAGGGCTTGCGGGATGGGGGCTTAGCCGATTGCTCAGCCGGGCCTTTGGTCTGGTAGGGACCTATCTCCTGACGACTGTTTTCCTGTTGGTCGCCTTTGTTTGGGTGACTGAAATTCCGCTGGCCCAGTTTGGGAAGATTCTCCTGCTCCTTGCAAAAGAGATCTCAAGCCGCTTGACGACTGTCTCGCGCATTTTTTGGGCGCGTGCCAAGATCATTGCAACCCGTTTTGTAGAAAGCGCCTTCAAAAAAGTTCGTAGTCGTTTCCAAAAACAAAAGGATCGGATAGTCGGAAGAGAACCGGTCATCGCGGTTGAAAAACCAAAACCTTTTTTTATGGAAAAGGCCGTTGACAGGGCGGTGCCTGGGCCACAGATCCGGCCTCGTTCTGATCATAAGCAGAGATCGCAGGAGCAGCTTGAGTTAATACGTCCTCCGGTGAGGTCGGATTATGAACTTCCTCCCTTGAGCTTTCTCGAGTCTGACTCCCAGGAAAAGACCCAGGTGGATGAAGAGGGGTTGAAACTCAATTCAAAGCTTCTTGAAACCAAACTCAAGGACTATGGGGTGGATGGGAGGATTACGGAGATTCATCCAGGCCCCGTGATTACGATGTACGAGTTCGAACCGGCATCCGGTGTCAAGGTGAACAAGATTGTGAATCTTGAGGACGACCTCGCGCTGACCATGGGGGGAAAATCGGTCCGGATCATCGCCCCCCTCCCCGGCAAGGCGGCGGTTGGTATTGAAATCCCCAATAATCTTCGTGAAACTGTTTGGCTAAAAGATATCATCGGGCATTCCCGCTTTCAGAAGTCGACCCAGAAGCTTTCGCTCGCCTTGGGAAAGGATACGGAGGGGATTCCCTTTGTTTCCGATCTGGCCCGGATGCCCCATCTTCTTGTGGCAGGTGCGACCGGTTCGGGGAAGTCGGTCTCGATCAATTCGATGGTCCTTTCGCTCCTGTACAAGATGTCTCCCCGTGAGGCCCGCCTTATTATGGTCGACCTCAAGATGCTGGAGCTTTCAATTTATGAAGGGATCCCCCATCTTCTACTGCCGGTGGTGACGAGTCCCCGTCGGGCTGCCCTGGCACTTCAATGGGCCGTCAAGGAGATGGAGAGACGGTACGAGGTCCTCTCCAAAAAATCGGCGAGGAATATCGATAGCTACAATCGTCAGGTTGAGGCCAAGGAACAGTTGCCGCTCATTGTTATTATTATCGATGAATTGGCGGATCTCATGATGACCACTTCCCACGAGGTGGAGAGACTCATTACCCGTCTGGCTCAGATGGCTCGTGCGGCCGGCATTCATCTGATTCTCGCAACACAACGACCTTCCGTCGACGTCATTACCGGACTCATCAAGGCGAATTTTCCGGCGCGGATCTCCTTCAAGGTGACCTCCAAGCATGATTCCAGGACGATTATTGACACCGTCGGTTCTGAACACCTGTTGGGGGCCGGAGATATGTTGTTCATGTCCGGGGGTTCCTCTCACCTTTTGAGGATTCATGGGGCCTATGTCTCCGAGCATGAAATCTTGAAGGTTGTTGAACACTGCAAGAACCAGGGGAAACCGGAATATCTCGAGGAATCTGTCTTGAAAGAACTGGAGCAGAAGGAAGAGGCGGCCGACTCTCAAGCGGAGGAGGGGGCAGAAGACGAACTTTATGATCAGGCGGTCAGTCTCGTTACCGAGACACGTCAGGCCTCCATCTCGATGGTTCAGCGGAGGTTACGAATCGGGTATAACCGGGCGGCCCGCTTGATTGAGAGGATGGAGCGAGAGGGGGTTGTTGGGCCGGCCGATGGGGCCAAACCGCGCGAGGTTTATGCCGGGGCGATGTCCGGAATCGAAGGATGAACTTTCCATGTCGATTTTCAAAGGGACGCTTTGTTTTTCGGTCCTCCTTATTCTGTTTTCGGTCCAAGGTCTCGCCAATGATCTCGTTGCCCGCGTCGAGAAGGCGTACCAGGAAACCGTCGTCCTTCGGGCCGAGTTCGTCCAGAGGACCTACGTCGAACTCCTGGAAAAAGAGGTTGTAGAAGAGGGGGCGCTTCTTTTGGCGAAGCCAGGACGGTTTGCCATCCATTATCATGGCAAGAGGGAGCGGAAGTATCTCTCGGATGGCCGCAGGCTCTGGATCGTTTATCCGGGGGAAAAAGAGATCGAAACGATTGCCAATGTGAGGGAGGCTGTCTCCCAGGAGGCGCTTGCCTTTCTCTCCGGTCTGGCCGAGATGAATCGTGAGTTTGATGTCTCTGTCAAGAAAGATACAGGGGTCAGCAAGAGACTGGAGCTTAGGCCGAGGAGCGAAAGATCCCCTTTTAAAAAAATTATTCTGGTTATTGATCCTGAAAGTTACCTGGCCCGTGAGATTTATTTATATCCCCGTAGTGGCAATCAGAGTCATTATCTCTTAAAGAGGTTGAAAACTGGTGATTCTGTCACAGATCAGTCATTTCGCCCTTAATCTCTTCTGGCCCCTTCAGTGTCTCGAATGTCGGACATTGATTGCCCGTGGGGATTTTTGTGACCGATGTGAGCCTCGCTTTTCGTTTCTTCAGGGGCCGTGTTGTCCCCTCTGTTCACTTCCTTTTGATTCCAGTCTGGATAGCGATCACCTTTGCTCTTCTTGTCTTGAGGTGTCCCCCCCTTTTGCACGAACCATCGCGCTAGGAGTCTATAAGGAGCTTCTTCACGAGATGATTATTCGCATGAAATATCATCAGGAGGAGAGGGTTGCAGAATTTTTTGGGGAGCGTCTTGCCCGAAAGATGATCGATGAACAGATAAAGGGAGATTGGCTCATCCCGGTTCCCCTGCATCCCAAGAGATTGCGTGAGAGAGGATTCAATCAGGCGGTTGTGATGTCGAAGGTGATCTCGCGAGTGACCGGGATTCCGTTTTCCCCTTTCCTTCTCCGACGGGTCCGGGATACTTCTCCCCAAACGGGGCTGGAGGCAGTTGACCGAAAGAAAAATATGAAAGGGGCTTTTCAGGTTGAAAAAGAGGCGTTGCTGGAGGGGAAACAGGTCATCCTGATTGATGATGTCTACACAACAGGGGCGACGCTTCGGGAGTGCGGCAAGGTTTTAAAAAAAGCAGGGGCGGTTGAAATTAATGTTTGTGTTGCTGCAAGGACGCCATGAATCAATTTTTAAAGATCGCCCTTGAGGCGGTGCGCGAGTCGGGCAAGATTCAGATGGCTAAACTGGGTCGTGTCCGCCGCCTCCGGTTCAAGGGGGAGATCAATCCGGTTACAGAGGTTGATCTTCAGTGTGAGGCGACGATCCTCAAGATCATCCGCAAGCGATTCCCCGAGCACCAGATTCTCTCCGAAGAGGCCGGAATGATGGAAAGACCCTCCGATTATCGCTGGATCGTCGATCCTCTCGACGGGACGGCCAACTATTCGCATGGCTATCCACTGTTCTGCACATCGATCGCCCTGGAGCATCGAGGCCGAGTTATCGCGGGGGCTGTCTACGAGCCGAATCTCGATGAACTTTTTTATGCAGAGCGTGGGCATGGGGCGTTTCTCAATGGTCGTCGGATTCGGGTCTCCAAAATAAACAGGATGAAGAGGGCCCTTCTCTGTACCGGGTTTGCCTACGACCTCAAGAGGGTGAGGGATAATAACCTTAAAAACTTCGGGAATTTTATTATGTCGGCCCAAGCGGTTCGCCGGGATGGTGTGGCGGCCTCGGATCTCTGTTATGTTGCCTGCGGGCGCTTTGAGGGGTTTTGGGAGTTGGGTTTGTGGGCGTGGGATGTTGCCGCTGCCGCCCTAATCATCGAAGAGGCGGGGGGAAAGGTGAGCAGCTTTAACGGGCAGAGGCTCAATATTTACGGTCGTGAGATTGTTGCGAGCAATGGGCTGATTCATCATGGAATGCTGGAGGTTTTAAAACATGGCCGACACCGGTAGCCCAAAAATTCAAAGGGCGTTTGAATTGATGAAGGAGAAAAACTATGAGGAGGCGGAAAAACTGCTTCAATCCGGTTTGAGAGAGTCGGAACAGGGGGAGAAGAAATCGGAACAGGCGCTCTTTCACTCAGTCTTGGGAATTCTCTTCAAATTGAAAGAGGATTTTCAGAACGCCTGGCGGCATTACGAGAAGGCCGAAAAGCTCCTTCCGGATGACCCTGCCTTGAAGATTATAACCGCCAAGTGTTTGATCGACCAGTTTGCCCAGTTTGATACGGCAATTAAAAAACTGAAAAAAGTGCTGAAGCTGACCAAAGGGGTTCCCTCCTTTGAGCACCAGGCCAACGCCTTGTTGGCGATTGCCTATCTTAAGAAGGGTGACCGAAAGGAAGCGATTGACAAGATGGTGGAGTCGATGAGGGATGATTTTCAATCGATGATCACGGCCGACAATATCAACCTGGACGTGGTTGCCGCCTTTGCGGCCCGGAATTTTGAGTTGGATCTCTGTCGTCAGTATTTGGAGAAAGGTTTGACACTGGCTCATCAACGGAGCGAAAAGAAGTCGATCCAGTTATTTGAAAGATTGTTGAAGAGTTGTGAGACTCCTCCCTCTCCCCTCGTGGCCTGAAAGGGGTGTGTTGAAAAATGGCATTCTTCAACGGTCCCGAAAGGTGGATGAGGGGAATTAGGGCATTGGCCAGACGAGAAAAGTTGGCCCAACCATCAGTGACAAATCGGCAGCGAAATTGCTACCGCTTGGATTCGGCATTGAATAAAGAATTCCCCGGACATCAATTCTCCAGGCGATCCAGTCGATCTTCTTGAATCTGATTTTCATCCCACCCCCGAGATATCCAACGCCACTCCCATTCCCGTTGAACTCCAATAATCCTCCTCCCAGAGAGGAATAGAAATCCGCCTCGACCGTTTCATTCTTACCGGCATACGCGGCCGGTTTTGTGGCGACCAATCCTCCCATAAGGAACTGCATGTTTCTGTTGGTGAGACTCTGACCGAGGAGGCTCGTCCCATCGGCCCCGGCTTGGGAATAGTCGTAATTTAAAGAAATACCGAGAGAGGGAATCAGATTGAACTGAAAATCCCCGCCGACAATAAAGGTGTGATTGAGCTTGTCTCCAAAATATTCCCCCCCCATTGGGGTCATCTCGATCCGGAAATTGTCCGAGTGACGGTGGTCAAAATCGAGGCTCGCCGGCAACTGTCCCTCTCCGGGGAAGGCAAAAAGGAGGGAGGGGAGAAGGGTGAGGAAAACACTCAGACTGTAGAACCAAGACCTCATTTTTTGTCTGTTTACCCCCAAACAGGCAGGAATATAGAAAAATTTAATAATAAAATCAAATAATTAAAAACATGGTCCCTTGGCCTCACTTGGCATGACATCTGCACTAGAATCTGACGGATGAATTTCTATCGTTTTCCGAACCCTCTTTTGAGAACAGTCCTCGTGGTTGGCCTCTGTCTGTTCTTGTCTACTTTAGGGTGTGGTGAGATCGAAGAGGATGGAGATAGTTTAACACCTCCTCCGGGGCCCTCGCTCACGGAGCGTCAGACGGCTGAGGTAGGGCCAACCCGAACACTCTCAAGGCTCCCGCTATTTGAAGAGAGCCCCGATGTTGAGGAGGAGCCTCCTCCGGAAACCTGTGACGCCGATACCGATTGTGATGCAGGGGAGCATTGCGAAGGAGAACTGTGCGTTCCCGATGGCCCCCCCACGTCTTGCACTGAGTCGGTCGTTGCCGGCATCGATCTTGATGTGACTGCCAATGAGCGGCAGATTGAAGAGTTGGATCTTGGAGATGGGGAAGATCCAACGGTCCGGTATGCCGCGATCAAGCTGACCGCCCCCAATGTGACCGAGGCCTATATCTACGGCAACTTCAGTGTGAGACATGAGACGGATGATCTCACGGGCGTTGAACGAGTCATCCCCCTCATTTTTAATCCAGAGTTGGCAGAGGCCCCCAGTACTGATTACTACCAATTGAGAGCAGTGCCGAGTCAAGATTTTGTCCCCTGCACTCCGGAGCTTTGTCCCGAAATGGACGACGAGGAGCTGTTTGAGGAGATTGAAGGGGATCTTTATCGCTACAAGGTCCCGCTTCAAAATGGGTCATATGCCTTTCTCTTCGAGATGAGTGAGGAGAGGCATCAGTTTGTTCCCGTTTTTCGATGTGGCGAAAATCCTCTTGAGGTTCATGAAGGGGATGACGAAGAATCGCCCCGTGCCTCTATCCCTACGTGCAACCTCCTCCCTTGGGAAAAGTCCCCTCATATCCAGGTCGATATGGCGGTTCAGAAGGCACTCAGTGCGAGTATCTCCGTAAGATATTTAAGACCAGAGTCTGATTCCGAGGAGGATTCTGGTGGAGGCTCCGGTTCAGGAGGGAGTGACTCCGGCAGTGATGGAACAGGAGGTTCTTTCTTATTTACACGGGTCCTAATGAATTTCAACCTGTTGTCGCTTCTTTCAGGGCAAACCTCCTCTTTTGATCTCGACCCGTCCGGGGTGATCGCCATTGATGAAGTGAAACGGTATGTCCCAATCAAAAAGAATCGCATGGAGATTACCTGCCGGGCCTCGGGGATTACCAATACAGAGACAGTGGTCCACAGGGTGGAGATTGGACCCCTGCCCTCTGTGGTTGAAGAGGACGGCAATATTGAGTTGGGTGAAAGCGGGTTCCAGTTGGGTGGGGATTTTGCCTTCCATACGATTCCCCAGACAAGTCAGGGGGATGACTGTGATTGGCGCATGATCCGTTGGGATTTTGGGAACAATCCCCAGGATATGGATCATGATGACGATGGCGGCCAGTGCAATGCGACCCTTCTCTGGCAGTTTGCCCAGGACATGAAGATTACCCAGGTCTCTTCCGAGGAGCGGGTCGTGGGGCGCTACAAGACCCCCTGGACAGGGGAACTAAAAGTTAAATCGTACCAGACGGAGAATGAGGCGGCGATCAACAACGGCGTTACCTGCAATGATAATGTTTGGAGCTTCAAGGCAAGCGATTACACAGAAGGCGGAATATTGAAGGAGGGGAATGCGGGCCTTAGCATCGTTGCCTCCAACTGGAGCGATCCTGAACCGTACAACAATGCCCCGATTCCCGGGGGGGGGAGAACGGGAGCAAGTCAAGGATTTATCATCAAGCAACAGAAGAATGTCTCGCGGAGCTATTCCACCTGCAACCGATACAAGATCAAGGCGAAATCGTTCGACGGTGGTGAAACGGAACAGCACACGTTGAACCTGCAATATCACTCGGAGTTTGAGGTGGGGGATCGAGAGGATATCGGCTCCATCAGCAACTGGTGTGTTAACTATAGTGATGGCTGGGGGCGTGGGGTGACCTGGAGAATCCCATTTGAGGCCCAGCATATCAAGGAGATCGACACCAAGGTCTACTTCTGGGGATGCCGGCATCGGCCGACGCTCTCAGAGTTTGCTACCTACCAGCAAGGTCATTATTGGTCCAATGTCTGTGGCTGGTTTAAAGAGACAAGGGGAGAGGAGATTTTCTACGGGAGTGATTTCCTGGGACGTGATGATTGGGATTTAGATAACGTTCTTGAGGCGCTTGCCGAAGAGGATCCGGATGTTAACTATTTGAGCAGAACGGATTGGTATGAAGATCTCCCCCTGTTGTTTCCAGGAAGCATGGGAGAAGGTTACTACATTTCGACCCGCAATCCTCAACTGGACGGGGTCAAGTATTACAACTTTGACAACGAGTATAAATTACAGGGGAATATCCATCCCATTGCGCAACCTGAAGAAGTCATACCTGATGAGGATTGTGATCCGGGGAGCTACAATACCGTCAGCCGGGAGGAGAGGGAGATGGGTGGTGGTGGGTCGCACATCAAGATCTCCAATGCTCGCTTCCGGCAGTATCGTGTCGTGATGAAGGCCAAGGGGTATGACGGCCGGACACTGACACGCAAACGACAATTCCGGATTTCGAACAGGAGATTTATAAAGGCGCCTCTTGATGGTGAGGCGCGGGGTAGCCTTTGTGATGTTGATGCAGATTGCTACCATTACTGTGAGGATCCCGCTAATAGCCGCGGACCTTGTGAGGTCTGCCGCGATTCAAATCTCAACTCTCTTGAGGGGATGGGGCATAGGCGCTGCGCCCCCTGGAAACCCTAGTATGGTTTATCAACAAAAATGTACTAATCAAAAGCTGATCAACCATATTACGAAGATAAGGCATTTTTGGCGAGCGTCATTCCGATCTCCCAGGCGGCGCCGGGAAATTTGTGGCAATCAGAGACAACCTGATCAAACGCCTGCAGAAAATTCTGGACATCTTTTTCATCAATAATCAGTGGTGGTAGCAATTTCACGAGGTCGTTGTGTCCTGCGACCTGTGTGAGGATCCGATGCTTGGTCAGCAAAGGGACCACAATCATCTGACCAAAGAGACCATGAGCGACATGGATCATCTTCCAGCCGGCCCGGAGCTTGAGCGATTTCGGCTCCTGAAACTCAATTCCGATCATGAGTCCTCTTCCACGCGCCTCCTTGAACATCTCGTATCTCTTTCCGAGTTCGTTGATCCCCAGAAGGAGTTGGGCTCCGAGTGATTCAGCCCTCTCGGGTAATTTCTCCTCCTGCATGATCTGAAGGGTCGATAGTCCACAGGCCATTGCGAGGTTGTTTTTTCCAAAGGTGTTAGAGTGGACAACGCAGCGATCCATCTTGGAGAAGATCTTCCTGTAGATCTCACGCCGGTAGAGGATCGCCCCGATCGGAACAAAACCGCCGGAGAGCCCCTTGGCAATGCAGACAAGGTCGGGTGAAATCCCGGCCTGTTCGTAGGCAAACCACCTTCCCGTCCGGCCGAGACCGGTCTGCACCTCATCGGCGATCATAAGGGTCCCGTATTTCTTGCAGAGCCGTTCCGCCTCTTTCAAGAAACCGGTTTCGGTCAGATAGAGACCCTTCCCCTGGATCGGTTCGAAGATAAAAGCGGCGTATGTTTTTTGAGAGAGCTCCTGTTCGAGTGCCTTGAGGTCATTGTTAGGGACCTCCTTGCCAGGGAGGAGTGTTCCGAAATTGTCACGGAATTCAGGATTGCCGTTGGCGGAGAGAGAGCCGAGCGTCAATCCATGAAAGGCATTTTTCAGATAAAGAATCTGATCCCTGCCGGTCGCCCCACGGGAAAATTTGATGGCTCCTTCCACCGCCTCGGTTCCGGAGTTGGTGAAGAAGACGGTATCAAGGTGCGGGGTGAGAGTTAACAGTCTTTCGGCCAGCAGACCGGAGAGCAAGGAGCAGTCCATCTGCACCATATGAGGGAGGTCCATCTCAAGAATCTCCCGGATTGTCTCCTGGATGCGCGGATGATTGCGGCCCAGCGCAAAGACGCCATAACCGGAGAGAAAATCGAGATACTGATTGTTATCCTTGTCATAAAGGTACGGCCCTCGGGCTCGTTTATATATTTTGTCAAAGCCGATCGTTCGGAGCACCTTGACGAACTGGGGATTGACATGCCGATCGTGAAGCTCGTAGTTCTCGCCCCATCGATCTTCAATCAACTGTTTGACGGAGAATGACATGGTCCGCTGGTTAGCACTAGTGTTGATCCTCTGCAACCCCTTGGTTTGGTCCTCCGAACGGCAGACCCCTGAGGGGAGAGGGCCAGATAAACAGTGTCCGCTTGCCCAGCTTCCCCCGCCTTCCAACCGGAGGGCCGATTTTATTGAACTCCTTCGGGGTTTAAAAAAACTCGATGTCAGCACCCGTGATGAGGAGCTCTACATGATCTTTCACAATGAACCTCCCAGGACAAAATTGGAGCAATTCTTTCGGCTGCTCTATTACATCCAGAAGGATCGTGCCGAGCAAATCCCCCTTGAGGTGACTCCTCCGGGCATTACAGAGATCTTATTAGCCGCCAAGGTTTTTACGGATCCTTCCTTTCCGAACCGTATCCAGAAAGTAGAGTTGGACAGAGAGAGGCGTTTTACCGTTTTTTTTGACGCGCCGGAGGTGCGTTTTCCTTTAAATTCAGGGGTTGGTTTTGCGGTTTATGAACATGGCAAGTGCCAGTGGGCGAGGGAGCTGATTTTTTACAACGGATTTGGTTTTCGTCTGCGCGAAAAAAAACGGAATCTCATCGCTGAGGATTTTGGCAAGGTGCAGCTCTTTGGAGATTTTGGGGCCCGGCATGGACCGATCAAGATTGACTTGAGTTATGTCGATCTTGAAAGGGTCGAGTTTATCGACGGAACGGACCAGGGAATCGTGAAGAGCCGCGTGGCGGACCGCGAATTCAAATCCAATCCCCACTCCTTTCTTTTTCGATGGATTGGTCCGCTCATTCCCGATTCGTCTCGGCAAAGGATTGATTGGTAAGTGCGTTTCTTGACAAAACGGGTTAAAAAAACATAATACCGAGTCCATCATGGGTGAAGCTGCCAAGAAAATGGAAGGGTATGCCGTTTCGGAGGCCTGTATTGCGTGTGACGCCTGTTGTAACGATTTTTCAGAAGTATTCAAGATGAATGCCGACCATACCCGTGCGATCGCCTATGCTGAGGTTGAGGCGGGCCAGTTTGATCCATGGGATATTATTTATGACTGCCCGGTTGATGCGATCTCACTCATCAAAGGGGAGCTTCCACCGCCCCCGGCAGGTAAAAAACCGAAGAGCACCAAGGAAGAAAAACTACCGGTGCCGGAGGTTGTTGATACCCGACCTTGGGAGGTGCGTTGGGCGGAGGCGGAAAAGCGTGGCTCGGAGCCCTACTGGGAACGGATGAAGCGTTATGGGCAGGCGTATTCCGTTGAGGAGACCCCCAGCCAGTATCACTTCAGATTTTCACTGCCGACCTTTGTTCCGGAGCATCCCCTCAAATATAAGATGAATCTCCCGAACAAGATGCCGGATTACAAATTTGATATCCAGATGACAGACGGCGGAACCGGTCTCAAGTTAAAGGCCTGGCTGGAGGATGCCTCTCTCAAGAGATTTTCAGGGATGATTAATTCATTTCCGGACCGCTTTCAGCGTGAGATTGATCTCTCCTCCCCCGCCAAGGAGTTCAAGCACAATTACAATCCGCAAGAGAAGGTTCTCGATATCATTGTCGATAAGACCTGATGCTCATTGACACGCATTCCCACCTTTTTTTCAAAGAATTCAAAAATGACCTCCCGGAAGTTTTGGAGCGGGCAAGGCAGGCCGGTGTGACGACGATGATCAATGTTGGGACTGATCTTCTCTCAAGTCGTGAAGCGATCACTATGGCCCATCAGTTCCCCAATCTCTATGCTGCCGTCGGAGTCCATCCTCATGATGTTGCCAGGATGGGAGAGGATGATTTGGGTCTTATCCGTGAGCTGGCACAGGACGAAAAGGTGGTCGGGATCGGAGAGGTGGGGCTTGATTATTACTACGAACATTCTCCCAGGGAGGTTCAACAGGCGGCCCTTCGAAAGTTTGTTCGACTCTCCCTCGAACTGGGCCTGCCGATTATTCTTCACTGTCGTGACGCCTTTGACGACTGTTTTCGGATTCTGGATGAGGAAGGGGGATGGCAGGGGAGAGGGGTTTTTCACTGTTTCACAGGGGACTGGGCTGTTGCCTCACGGATTGTTGAAAAGAGGTTTTATATTTCGTTTTCAGGGATTGTGACCTTTAAAAAATCTCACTCATTGCATGAGGTGGCTCGTTCCGTTCCCGCCGACCTTTTTTTTCTGGAGACCGACTGTCCTTTTCTGGCCCCCGAACCGTTTCGGGGCAAAAGAAACGAACCCTCATTTGTCGGGAAGACGGCGGAGTCTGTCGCTCAACTGAGAGGAATCAGCTTGGAAGAGATGGCCCGACAGACGACCCAAAATGCCCAGCACTTGTTTACCCTATTGTAACAATTAATTTTCAAGGTCTTCAGGGCGGAGTGGTTTTCCCAAAATATTTTCCAGTTTCGTCAGGATGACCTCTGTTGGTTCTTTCGCCTTCTGGTCCAGCGCCATTCGTACGGCCGTTCTTTGAACACGGCCTGCTGACCTAAATTGAATTTCGACGATCTCAAAAAGGCGGCGGTTGACGGCCTCAAAATCGGTTCCTTTCTGAAGCAGGGTGATCGGTTTGGTCTCATTGTTTTTATCCGACTTAAAATCATAAGGACCTCTCAACTTAGGATCCATGATCTGATCGACGAGACCTGGGAGTTCCGGAAAGAAACGGTTGGCCTGGTCGCGCACATCGATGGCAAGCTCTTGGGCGGAGGAAAATTTTTGAGGCAGTAAATCGCCACCTGAAAGCGCTGCCGAGATTTTCAATTTCAGCCTGTTGTTGTGGTTTTCGGGTCGCGCGACGTAACTTTCAAAAAAACGGTGGGAGTTCCCGATAAGACGGGCAAAGGTCTGGATAAATCCTTTTTCTTTTCGTCCCCATCGAAGGTAGGCTGTCAAGCCTTGCCAGGCCAAGGCAGGGGATATTTGCGCCGAGTGGTAGGGGTTATGAAGGTCTTGCAGATAGTGAAAGGAATTGGCTAAAAACCGCCATCCCCAATAAGGTTCGTCCAATGAAAAGGCGAGCTTCGAGAGAAGAAACCAGACCTCCGCGCGTTGGGTTGCCTCTCCAACGGATCGGAGTGGTACCCCCATCGTGCTGACAGGATGTCTCCAGGAAAAGGGTGGTTTTTCAATGTGTCGGAACGCCTGGGAATCCGGACCATCGGGAGGGCCAAACCATTTTTGATCGTGAAACTGAGGCTGGATTCTCCCTTCGTGGTTCCTTGTAAAGAGATCCATGTCGCGTCCGTCATCCGGGTCGTTGGAATAGGCGGTGAGAATTTCATGAGGTGTCAGCAAAGTTTTCCCCCTGGTTTCCGGGAAGGTTGAATCGAGGGGGACGGCCGGATTAATCTTTAACCAATGCGAAAAATGCCAAGGGTCACCCAATTCATGAGGCAGTTTTTCCAGAAGACTCATCAAGGGTCGGACTTGAATAGGCTGGGTTAAACCCCACTCAAGAGAGACGTCTTTGAGGGCAATACGGGCCATCTCCTGATGGTGCTCGGCATCCCACGCCACCAGAATGACAGGAGCAAACAAGACGAGAAGGGCAATGATCTTTTTCACAATTTGCTCTCAAGCAGGTCAATAATCTCTTTTTCATGCGACTCTCCATCTGTCTCATTCCATTCGCAGAGGAGACCGGGGCTGGTGATGTTGATATCCGTCAATTTTTCATCAATCAGATCGAGGCCGGCAAAAAAGACACCCCGCCTCGAGAAAAAATGACCGACCTTCTGACAAATCTGTTCCTCGCGCGGTGTGAGGGACGTGGCGGTAACAACCCCGCCGCGATCGGGATCGGTCAGAAAACTTCCCTCTGGGGGACGACGGCGAATGGCACCGGCCATCTTGCCGTCAACAATAAAGACCCTTTTTTCACCCTCATGAACAGGAAGAAACTCTTGCACCATAACTACTTTTTTCCCGTTAGCGGTTTCCCGATCGATGATTATGTTCAGGTCCGGATCGGACAGGCTGATTTTCCGGACCCCTTTCGAGGCATAACTATTGAGATCCTTGAGGACGCCTATTCCACCTGCTTGTTGCAAGAATAATGCAATCTCCTCCGGGCGGCTCGTTACAGTCGTTCGAGGAATCCAGGGTGCGAAGTGGAAGATCGATAATTTTTCATTAAAGCTCATGAGCGAGGAGGGACGATTGATGACCCAGGTTTGTTCTTGAACCAGCGACAGGAGGTGTGTGGCCTGCCGATAGAGGGTATTGACCGGAGGATCTTTCCTCATGAGGATCAGTCGGAATTCATTTAATGGAAGTAACGCTTCATCGTCAAAGGTGAAATAGGGGAAACCGTCCTGGACCATGATCGCCCGGCCATTGGCCACGACCGCTCCATTTTTTATGAAGAGCTGGGCTGGTGTTGTATAGAAGAGATGATGATCCCGCTCGAAGAGGTTCTTGAGGAGGAGATGGGAGGTGTCCTTGTGCCAGTTGTACCCCTCGTAGGGATCCATCACAGCGAGAATTTTTAACGGTCTCGACATAAAATGAAAAACCCCTTTGCATAAAACAACAAAGGGGTCTTTACGCTAGCTCGAAAGTTGTCTTACTGACAAGCCTTTCGAAGCTCTTTCCCGGCTCTGAATTTCGGGACATTTGCTGCCCGAATTTCGATTTCAGCGCCTGTCTGCGGATTGCGTCCCTTGCGGGCACGCCTCTTGGAGACGAGGAAGGTTCCGAAGCCGGTCAATGTCAACTTGTCCTTTTTCTTCAGACACTTTGTGACATTGGCAGTAACGGAATTCAACGCCCTCTCAGAGACGGCCTTCGAGATCTTGCAGTCCTTCGCGATGAGCGCGACGAGTTCACTTTTGGTCATTTTATTGTCACCCCCTTTCCTGACGAGTTTCTGGTTCTTTCTAACCCGCATCTCACAAGGATTTGCGGGAACCAAAATCTGCAGATGTCGGACTTAAGCCAATCCCTTTCAAGGAGTCAATCAAAAAACAACAGAACGATTTTTTTGAATGCGTGCAAATCCTTGCCAAATCGGTCTTGGAGACGGATAGCTTGGCACGGTTTTTGAATTGACATTCCCTCTGTTTTTGAAGATTAATTTTGTACCTTATGGTCCGTTCTGCCGAAATTCGACCTGTCAATATCGAAGATGAGATGAAGGACAGCTACCTTGATTACGCGATGAGCGTCATCATCGGTAGGGCGATTCCGGATGCCCGTGATGGGCTCAAGCCGGTTCATCGTCGGATCCTCTATGCGATGCTCCAGGAAGGGCTTCTTTCCAACAAGAGATATTCAAAGTGTGCTGGTGTCGTGGGAGAGGTTCTGAAAAAGTACCATCCCCACGGTGACTTGGCGGTTTACGACGCCCTGGTTCGTCTCGCCCAGGAATGGAACATGAGGTATCCCCTCATTGATGGTCAGGGGAATTTCGGTTCGATCGATGGGGATTCCGCGGCTGCCTATCGATACACCGAGGCACGTCTTACCAAACTGGCTGAGGAGATGCTGGCGGATATCGACAAAGAGACGGTTGATTTCATTCCAAATTTTGACGAATCGGCCGAGGAGCCGACCGTTCTGCCCTCAAGAGTCCCTAATCTGTTGGTCAATGGTTCGGACGGTATTGCCGTTGGCATGGCGACCAAAATCCCCCCCCATCATCTCGGAGAGGTAATTGATGGCTGTTTGGCCCTCATTAAAAATCCTGAGGTGACGGTTAAGGAGTTGATGAAAATCATTCCTGGTCCTGATTTCCCGACGGGGGGTTTTATTCATGGTCGCGAGGGTATCAAGAATGTTTACGAGACCGGCAAGGGTAGCGTCCAGATGCGTGGACGTGCGTTGATCGAACCTGTCGCGAAGGGGGATCGTGAGAGCATCATCATCACAGAAATTCCCTATCAGGTGAACAAGGCGCGTCTCATTGAAAGGATTGCGGATCTTCATCGGGATGGAAAAATTGAAGGAATTTCCGATCTGCGTGATGAGTCGGACAAGGACGGGATGCGAATCGTTGTGGAACTTAAGAAGGGGAGCGTCTCCGGTGTCGTTTTGAATCAGCTTTATGCGCACACCCCGTTGCAGACGAATTTTGGTGTGATCTTGCTCGCGATTATTCATGGGAAACCGCAGATTCTCAATCTGAAAAATGCCCTGCAGATTTTTGTTGATCACCGCAAAGAGGTTGTCACTCGCCGAACTATCTATGATCTCCGTAAGGCGGAGGAGCGGGCTCATATTCTGGAAGGACTCAAGATTGCCGTGGAGAATATTGATGCGGTGATCAATCTCATCAAGAAGTCACAGAACCCCCAAGAGGCGAAAGCTGCGTTGATGAAGAAATTTAGTCTGTCCGAGATTCAGGCTCAGTCAATTTTGGACATCAAGCTTCAGCGGTTGACGGCCTTGGAGAGGGAGAAAATTGTTGAGGAGTATGCGGCAGTTCAGAAGGAGATCAAGAGACTGAAGGAAATCCTGAAAAGTGAGAAACTGCTCCTGGAAATTATTTCAGGTGAACTTTCCGAGATTAAAAAGAACTATCATGATGAGAGGAGGACGGAGATTATTTCCCGAACGGAGGAGCTTTCTGTTGAGGACCTGATTCAAGAAGAAGAGATGGTGGTGACGATCTCCCATCAGGGCTATATCAAACGGAACCCGATTAGCATTTATCGGGCCCAGCGTCGCGGCGGTCAGGGAAAGACCGGGATGACGACCCGTGACGAGGATTTTCTCCGCGATCTCTTTGTTGCCTCCACCCACTCCTACGTTTTGATCTTTTCAAGCGTTGGTAAAGTGTATTGGCTCAAGGTTCATGAAATCCCCCAGGCGGGTCGTACTGCCAAGGGTAAGCCGGTTGTCAATCTGGTTCAAATGGCCTCCGGTGAAGAGATTGCCGGTATCCTGACGGTCCAGCAGTTTGAGGAAGGGAAACATGTTATTTTTGCCACGAAAAGAGGACTGGTCAAAAAGACCGAGCTCATGGCCTACGCCAATCCCCGATCGGCCGGCATTATTGCCCTGGGGGTTGAAGAGGGGGACTGTCTGATCGGGGCCGCCTTGACGTCGGGCGATCAGGAGATTCTTCTTTCAACGCGTGAGGGCCAAGCGATCCGCTTTCATGAAAATGAGGCCCGTCCGATGGGGCGAACGGCAGTCGGTGTTATCGGGATCCGGTTAGATAAAAAGGATGAGGTTGTGAGTCTCGAGGCGCTTCGACCGGGTCAGACGGTTCTTTCCATCACGGAAAACGGATATGGAAAACGGACCTCCCTGGAGGAGTATCGTGTACAAGGCCGTGGGGGGAGCGGCATCATTACCATCAAAACGACCGAACGGAATGGTCCTGTAGTTGGTGTTCAGCAAGTGACCGATGATGACCACATCATGGTTATTACAACCTCTGGTAAAATCATTCGGCTGAAAGTGAGCGAACTGTCGGTTATCGGAAGAAATACGCAAGGATTCCGTCTGATTCATCTGGAACAGGGAGAGAAAGTTGCCGCTTTTGCCAAGTTGGCTGAAAAAGAGGGAGAAGAATAGCCTCCTTCTCTTCTTGCCGATCCTTTTGTTAGTTCACTGCAGTAATCGGGCAGAGGAGGTGGAGGTTCTCTTTCAGTCTCCTCAAGGGCTTAATTTCTATCAATTGGAGGTTGCCAAAACCGGTCAGCAACGAGCCCAGGGGTTGATGTTCAGGGAGAAACTTCCGAGCCGAGCCGGTATGCTTTTCGTATTTCCCCAGAAGACAGCTTCCCCCTTCTGGATGAAAAATACCCCTCTTTCTCTCGATATTCTTTTTATAAACGAGAGGGGGGTGATTGTTGATCTGATTGAAAGGGCGACCCCTTTTTCCGAGGAACTCCTTATTCCAAAAGAGCCGTATGCTTACGTTATTGAAATCAGGGGTGGCTCTTCTCTAGCTCTGGGTGTCCGGGTGGGAGGGCAGGTGCGGTTGCCTGAGGCTTGTTATCAAAGAATTGCACCTTGCGATCCTTCTTGAGTTGATCCAGAAGATCCTGTCGCACCTTCGACTGAATTCGAAACCGAATCCCCATCGAGGCCTCCTCCAATGATTGAGAGGTCTTTGCCTCCAGGACTTTGATCAGGTGGATGCCGTCTTTAGTCTTGATCGGTGTGGAGACATCCCCCTGTTTTAGGGCGAACGCCTGCTCTGAAAGCGTGAGCCATCCCTTTTGTTCCAGGCGCTTGTCACGGATTGTTACATATTCCAGATTTCCACCCCGCTTCTTGGTCATCTCATCCTCGGAGACCTCCGAGGCGATCTTGCCGAATTCCTCCCCTTTTTGAAGTCTCTCCTGGACCTTTTTGATGAGGGCTTGCGCGGCCTCTTCGGTTCTCTTTGAAACCGGCTTGTTGTCCTTTCCCTTCTTTTCATCAACGGTCCGAATCAGGATATGGGCCACCTTCACTCGCTCGAATTCATCCTTATTGTTGTCGTAATATTCTTTGATCTTTTTATCGAGCTCATCGTCGAGCAGTGCCTGTGAGATGATCACCTGGCGGTAGAGATCGAGCTTCTTTTTTGTCCTCTCGTCGCGCTGCAGCCCCCGTCGAATAGCCTCTTGGTAAAGCAGGCTCTGTTCGACATAGTTTTCTACAATCTTCCTCTTCCCCTCGGGAGTCGCCAGTCGATCGGCAAGGCGGGGATTAACCTCCTCAAGGATCTTCAGGTCAGATTCATGGATTGTTTTTCCACCGACCTTTGCCAAGGCAGGGCTGTGATCGCAACCTTGCAGGAAGAAGAGACTGAGGATGAAGACAAACAGAATAGACTTTGGCATAACCCCTCCCTTTTTGTATTAAGGTGACAAGATAAAGTGATTAACAATTTTGTCAAACAGAAAGAAGGCTTATCGAACAATGCGGAAATCCGTCAAATCCCCATGAAATTTTTCCAGGGTGACCTCTACTTTAGAGACACGTGCGGTGGGAGGGCCCTCGTGGCACCAGTCAATCAGTTGACGGACAGGTTCGCTCTCTCCTTCAACAACCACCTCTACTTTGCCCTCTTCGGTGTTTCGGACCCAGCCAGTCAGATGCCTGCGGGTCGCCTCTTCCTCCGTACAGGCACGAAAGCAAACCCCTTGGACCCGGCCAGAAATTACTAAATGGGCTCGAACTTTTTCCATTTCTATCTTAAGTTAGGCGACTCACTTGATGACGGCAAGCAGTTTCGATAGGGTGGTGGCTTATGAGAATTTTGGCATTAGATATGGGGAGCAAGACAATAGGGGTTGCCCTCTCTGACCCCCTCGGTTGGACGGCTCAAGGGCTGAAGACCGTTTTACGAAGGGGGAAGGAGAGTGACTATAAAACCATTGTCGATTTAGTGAAAGAATGGGAGGTTGATGAGATTCTGATCGGGTTGCCGATCAACATGAATGGTACGGAGGGCCCCCAGGCCGAGAAGGTTCGAGCCTTTGCCAGTGAGCTGGGACGGCATATAGAGGTCCCGATTACATTTTGGGACGAAAGACTTTCAACCGCTGGCGCTGAAAGGTCGCTGCTTGAGGCGGATCTCTCGCGTGAGCGGCGTAAAGAGGTGATCGACAAGATGGCTGCCGCCTTCATTCTTCAGGGGTATCTTGATCAGAGGCGCCAAATAAAGAAGGAAGAGATTTCATGAGACGGCTGTTGGCGACATTTCTTCTGGTCAGCCTGATTACCGTGGGGGTTCTGGGATTTAGCTTTGTTCTTTTTATCCATCTTCCTTACGGACAGGGGGGGGATTTCACGATTGAGCCTGGGAAGACTGTCGCCCAGATCACGGATGATCTGGAGCGGCATTCTCTCATTTCCAGCAAGAGGTTGTTTAAGCTTTATGTCCGGGTGAAGGGGCTTGACCGGAAGATTCGCGCAGGTGACTACAAGTATCCTCCCCTGATGACCCCCAAGGCGTTGTTGGGATACCTTCTGAAAGGGGATTTTGCACGGGTGCGGATTACGATTGTGGAAGGATGGACCGCAAAACAGATTGCCAAGTATCTGGCGGACCGGGAATTATTATCTGCCGAATCATTCTTGGCTGCGATGAGAGACCCCTTGCTGATTCAGTCCCTCGGTTTGTCCACGGCCGTTCTTGAAGGCTATCTCTACCCCGACACCTACCAGATTTATAGACCGAAAGGTCCGGAAGAGGTGGTTCGAAAACTGGTGAACCGGTTTCATGAGGTCTACTACAAGGAGAGTTTTGTGGAGAGGGCGAGGGAGGTCGGGATGTCGGATTATGATGTTCTTGTTTTATCCTCCATTGTTGAAAAAGAGACCGGGAGGGTTGAGGAACGTCCGCTCATTGCCTCTGTTTTTTTAAATCGCTTGAAAAAAGGGATCGCTCTCGCCTCGGATCCGACGGTTATCTATGGGCTTCCAAATTTTGATGGGAATTTAAGGAAGATCGATCTCGAAACCGCTTCACCGTATAATACTTATTTGAATCCGGGACTTCCTCCAACGCCTATTTCCAATCCGGGTCGCGATTCGTTACGGGCGGTTCTTTATCCTGCAGAATCGGACTATCTCTACTTTGTCGCCAAGGGGGACGGCAGCCATGAATTTTCAAGAACGCTCGAGGAGCATAATAAGGCTGTTTATCAATACCAACAGGCTCCTTATCGCAATTAGGCAACATTCGCCTTTTTGGCTGGGCTATTTTCCAGAATTTTTTTCAAGTACTGACCGGTAAAGGAGCGGCGATTGGCGGCAATCTCTTCAGGGGTTCCGACCGCGACGATCTCGCCACCGCCGTCTCCCCCTTCCGGACCGAGATCAATGAGGTGATCAGTCGATTTGATCACATCCAGATTATGCTCAATGACAACAACGGTATTTCCCTGATTCACAAACTGACTGAGCACATCGAGCAGCTTCTGGATGTCCGCAAAATGAAGCCCCGTGGTTGGTTCATCCAGAATATAAAGGGTTCTGCCGGTGCTCCTCTTGGAGAGTTCGCGGGCCAGTTTAATCCGCTGGGCCTCGCCGCCGGAGAATGTGGTTCCTGACTGCCCCAGTTGAATGTAGTCCAATCCAACCTCCGAAAGGGTCGAGAGTTTACTCTTGATGGCGGGGATGTTCTCGAAGAATTGCGCGGCCTGATCCACTGTCAAAGAGAGAACATCTGCAATAGACTTCCCCTTGTAAAGAACCTCGAGGGTTTCACGATTGAATCGCTTACCCCGACAGACCTCGCATTCGACGTAGACATCGGGGAGAAAGTGCATCTCGATCCGGATGATGCCATCCCCCTGACACGATTCACACCGCCCCCCTTTAATATTGAAGGAGAATCGTCCTGCCTTGTAGCCACGTGCCCTGGCCTCTGGTAGTTCGGAGAAAAGATCCCGAATCATGGTAAAAATTCCGGTGTAGGTGGCGGCATTGGACCGAGGCGTTCGACCGATCGGCGATTGATCGATGTTGATGACCTTATCGATATTGTCCAACCCTTGAATCTCTTTAAGCTGCCCCGCAGGCTCCTTGGACCCGTACAGCCGCTGGGCAAGGTTCTTATAGAGCGTGTCATTGATCAGTGTGCTCTTGCCGGAGCCGGAGACCCCTGTGACACCGATCAATAAGCCTAAGGGAAAAGAGACAGTCAGATTTTTAAGGTTGTTTCCGTTCGCGCCGACGAGATTGAGCTTCTTTCCGTTCCCCTTGCGTCGTGTTCGTGGAACGGGAATCTGGATCCTCCCCGACAGATACTTGCCGGTGAGGGACTTCGGATGTTTGCAGATCTCCTTTGGTGTGCCACTGGCTACCACGTAACCGCCATGGATACCGGCTCCGGGTCCCATGTCGATGACATGCTCCGATTGCATGATCGTCGCCTCATCATGTTCAACAACAATCACCGTATTTCCAAGATCGCGGAGGCGTTTCAAGGTCGATAACAGGCGATCATTATCCCTTTGGTGCAGACCGATCGACGGTTCGTCGAGAATATACATGACCCCGACGAGCGAAGAACCGATCTGTGTGGCGAGGCGAATCCGCTGTCCTTCGCCGCCTGAAAGGGTTCCCGAGGTGCGATCGAGGGCAAGATAATCAAGCCCAACGTTCGCCATAAAACTGAGACGTTCCCGGATCTCCTTCAGAATTCTTGAGGCGATTTCCGCCTCCTTCGCGGAGATCTTCAGTTCCTGAAACCAGGCGAGGCACTTTTTGACTGAGTGCTGAGTAATCTTGTGGATTGAAAGTCCGCCCACCTTGATCGCAAGGCTCTCCTTTTTGAGGCGTGATCCGTTGCAGATGGGACACGGACGGATGTTCATGAAGCGTTCAATATCCTCGCGAACCCAGTCGGAATCGGTCTCCTTGTAGCGACGTTCCAGATTCGGGATAACGCCCTCGTAATTACTCCAGTAAAATTCCTTCTTCTCGTCGAAAAGATAAGAGAAGCGCAGTTTCTCCTCTTCCGATCCGGACAGGATGATTTTTTGTATTTCTTCAGGGAGCTTCCCGAATGGGGTTCGCAGGTCAAACTGGTAGTGGGAGGCTAATGTCTCCAGCATGCTCCAGTAGAACTCGGAGGAGCGACCCTCCCAGGGGACAATCGCCCCCTCACGGATCGATAGTTCCTTGTTGGGTACGATCAGTTCGGGGTCAAAATACATTTTTGTGCCAAGACCGTTGCATTCACCGCAGGCGCCAATCGGGCTGTTGAAGGAAAACATCTGGGGAGAGATTTCCGGGTAGGAAATTCCGCAATCGGGGCAGGCGAAACGCTCGGAAAACAGGACTGCTTCACCGCCTAGCGCCTCAACCTTGGCGAGCCCTTCCCCGTATCGAAGGGCTGTTTCGAGGGAGTCGGCCAGCCGCTGATCCATCTTGCTGCGGACGATCAGGCGATCGATGAAAAGGTCGATCTCATGTTTTCTCTTTTTATCGATCTTGATCTCTTCATCGAGCTCATAGGTCTGACCATCAACTTTTACCCGAACAAATCCCTGTGCCTTAAACTGGGCCAACTCCTTATGGTATTCACCTTTACGGCCTCGGACGACGGGAGCCAGGATGTGAATTTTGGTCCCCTCTTTCATCTGCTGAATCTGGTCGACCATCTGTGAAACGGTTTGGGCGGCGATCGGTTTGCCGCAGGAATAGCAGTGGGGATGACCGATCCTAGCAAAGAGGAGTCTTAAATAGTCATAGATCTCCGTGATTGTTCCTACGGTCGATCGGGGATTTCTGGAGACGGTTTTTTGCTCGATCGAAATGGCGGGAGAAAGTCCTTCAATCGAATCAACGTCCGGCTTTCCCATCTGCTCCAGAAATTGCCGGGCGTATGAGGAGAGCGACTCAACATAGCGGCGCTGCCCTTCGGCGTACAGGGTATCAAAGGCCAGTGATGATTTACCGGAGCCGGAGAGCCCCGTGATGACAACGAGCTGGTTGCGGGGGATCTCAACATCAATCCCCTTCAAATTATGCTGGCGGGCTCCCTTAATGAAGATCTTTTGCGGTTCCAACGTCTTTACAACCTCAAGCATTCCAGTCTAACTCCTTCCGGGTACCGCTTCAAAACAAAAATCAGATTCTTTCCATAGCCAACATCTCTTCGGCCCTCGATTTTTAAGGGTTGCTGGTTATTTGGTGATTTTATTGATTTTTTCTTGGCGCAGTGTGTCAGTTACCATTCACTTTAGTCTACCAGTGCTTGGCCGGCCTCGAGGAGTTTCGTCACCCCTGCAGGTTCTGGGGCCTCAGCGTAAATTCGAAGCACCGGCTCGGTGCCGGAGGGGCGGATCAGGAGCCAGCTTGCGTCAGAGAGGTGGTATTTGAAGCCGTCGATGAAGTTGGTTTTGACGATTTTCTTTCCTGCGATGGAATCGATTTTTGATCGGGAAAGTTTGGATCGGGCCTTGGTTACGACATCAGGGGCCAGATGAAGATCAAGTCTCTGAAAATAATGAGGTCCCAATTCCTGGTGTAGATCTTCAATAAGTTCTCCAAGCCTCTTTTGATGATAAGCCATGATTTCCAGCAGATAGAGACTTGAAAAGAGGCCGTCTCGTTCATTGAGCCAGCTCCGAACGGCGATTCCTCCCGATTCTTCACCGCCGATAAAGGCCGGGACTTCGCGGAACTTTTTGCAAATATGTTTGAATCCGATCGGCAGTTCGTAGAATTTCCGACCGTGTTTTTTGGCCAGCAGGTCGATCATGTTGGAGGTGGAGACGGTTTTGATGATCTCACCCCGTTCTTTTCCTGCCGACAAAAGATGGCGGAGAATGAGGGCATAGATATGATGGGAATCGACAAAATTTCCATTTTCATCCACGGCCCCCACACGATCGGCATCTCCATCGGTCGAAAAGCCGGCATCCAATCCACGCTTTTTGACCAGCTGGATCAAGGCCGAGAGATTTTTCTCGATCGGTTCCGGATTGAGCCCGCCGAAATTGGGATCGGCCTCTGTATGGATTTCAACCAGATCGGTTTCAAGAATCTGCGGGAGATAATGAGTCCCCGCCCCATAAAGAGGGTCATAACCGATCTTCCATCCCGTCTTTTGTATTCTTTTGAGATTGACCTGTTTTTGGAGCGCGAGAACGTATTCGTGGTGAGGATCAAATCCCCTCTCGCCCCCCCTTGACGTGCTGGGAATAGTGGGATTTTTGTCATTTTGCTCAATAATTTTTTCAATCTCCGTTGTGTATTCCGGTGATGCAGCTCCCCCGTCTTCTTCCTTAAACTTGATTCCATTCCATTGAGGAGGATTATGGCTGGCAGTGATCATCATGCCGGCGATAGCTCGGTCCGCCTTGGTATTCCAGGAAACGCAGGGGGTTGGACAAAAGGAGGAGGCCAGAAACACCTGATAACCTTGACTGGCCAGTAGCGAGGCGGCCCGTTTTGCCATAAGGTCACTTTTTCGGCGTCGGTCGAATCCAACGTAAATCTTTCCGGAAGGCCTTGAGGTCTCTTTCATGAATTTTGCAAAGGCGAGCGTCACCCGATCGACATTCTCTTCCGTAAATTCCTCTTCGATGATCGCCCGCCAGCCGTCTGTGCCAAACTTGATCATAAATGCTCCTTTATTTTCCTCTCACCTTGATAACCCTCTCCCTTCACGGGAGAGGGAAACGGCAATAACGGCCTCAGTGTTGGGTGAGGGTTGCCAGTTTTGCCGCCAATAAAATTGCCTCGATCATACTCCTCGGATCCGCTTTTCCTTTACCCGCAATATCAAATGCTGTCCCGTGATCGACACTGGTTCTAATAAACGGGAGACCAATCGTCAAATTGACAGCGCGATCAAAATCGAGAAGCTTCAGAGGAATCAGTCCTTGATCGTGATACATCGCAACGATTGCATCAAATTCTCCCCGCACGGCTCGGCAGAAAATGGTATCGGGTGCGTAGGGGCCGAAAGCAGAGATTCCCTTCCGACGGGCTTTTTGAACGGCTGGTTCTATCAATCTTTTTTCTTCATCTCCAAAAGCGCCCCCCTCACCCGCATGTGGATTGAGTGCCGCAATGGCGATCCTTGGCCGCCGCAACCGAAACCATTTTTTGAGGGCTTGATCGGTCAGTTCGATCGTTTGGGCAATCTCTTTGACCTTGAGGGAAGGGGCAACATTTTTGATTGGAATATGAATGGAATGCAGAACAACCGTCAAATGCGGGCCTGTCATCATCATTCGGACATCACGGATGCGAGCCATCCCTGCGAGAAACTCCGTGTGTCCCGGATAAAGATAACCGGCCTTGTGGAGCCTTTCCTTGGAGATTGGGGCAGTGACGATGGCGTCTATCTCCTTTTTGAGGGCGGCGGTTGCGGCCTGTCGGATAAAATGAGCTGAAAGGACGCCGCATTGACGGGCCGTCAGTCGTTTGGCCTCGCGAAAACTAAAAAGATGAGGAGCACCGAAGACAATCGGGCGGCAGGATCGCCAAACGAGAGAAGATCGGAGTGCTTTTTGAACCACTTCGGGCCCGACTCCCTGGGGGTCCCCCATCGTGACACCAATGAGAGGCAGTTTTTTTTTCATTATTTCTTGATCTCAATGTACGTTTTCTGCCGGACCTCGTCGAGATAGTTTTCCAGCTCTTGATTCAAACGGGACTCGACAATTTGTCGCCGGGCCCGAATTCTATCTTCGTCCGAAGGGTTCTTACCAAGCTTTCTCAAAATTTCCTCTTCGGACACCTTGATGCGTGGATAGATCACCTGGCCCAGAAACTTCATCTTCCGGATTTCGGTGCGCAGTTCCTGTTTGTACTGTTCAAAACCCTTTCCCTCTTTCTCCAGCTCTTTTTTAAGCTCCTCCAACTGGATCCGGTTTCTGGTGAGGACCTCCCCGATTGCATTCGCTAAGTCATCATTGGTGACGTCGATTCCAAGCTGGTCAATCTCCAGGAGCAGTATTTTTTGACGGATCAATTCCTCCAGCGGGTCTTTCTTGGGAGGGGCCTTGTATTTTTTTACATCGGAGAGAGTGATGATTTCATCGCTGACGATGGCGACAATTCGATCAACAAGCTCTGCTGAGGCCAAGAGCGGGACAAAAAATAAGGTAAAAAAGAGAATCTTTTTCATAAAGAAACTGCTGCGTTCTCCATCATTTTCTGATTGATTTCAATCTTTGAATTTTTCCTCTTTTCCTCAAGCCAGCCACGAAGGATCTCATCACGCTTTTTTTCTCTCCATTCCTTTTGGATGAGGGATTTGGCTTCATTGAAGGGGATGTTCCTTGCAGGACGTCGTGCGATCACCCGGAAGATGTGGTAACCGTAGGCCGACCGGACAACCCCATTCGTTTCTCCCGGTTCAAATCGAAAACAGGCCTCATCCATGATGGGAGGGAGATCCCCGCGTGCGACCCATCCCAAATCGCCCCCTCTCTCACGATCGGGGCTTTCGGAATATTCTTGGGCGACCGCGGCAAAATTTTCCCCTTTTTGAATGAGCGAGAGGATCTTTTCGGCCTTCGGTTCTGATGAGGCGACGATCTGGCGGCAGTGCGATTTTTCCATCTCCCGGTAGAGACCCCTATTGACGAAATACTCTTTTTTCATCTCTTCCTCACTCGGCCCCTTTTTTTTAGCCAAATGATCAATAAATTTTTCGATAGTTAGCTTCTTTTCGTGCCTCTCTTTCCATTCCTCAGGAGAGAGTTTCTGCTGTTGCAGCAATTTCTTGAGCTCAAACGGTTGGTGCCCCGACTCTATCTTTTTAAGGGCGTCGGACAGCTCCTTCTTGGAGATTTTGATCCCCTCCTCTTCTGCCGCCTCCAGTAAAAGCACCTCATGGATCATGGCCTGAAGGGTGCTCTCTTTGAGGATTTTTAGGGCCCCCTTTTCGGAAAGCGCCTCGGGAGTATACTGGAGGGACTCCCGTGACAAGGCGGATCGAAAATCACCCCAGCGGATCTTCTCTCCGTTGACTCGTGCCAGGATCCCTGATTCCGGCGTTTTTTGGCAACCTGCACAGGAGAGGAGAAAGGGGAAGCAGAACAGGAGGAGCCTCAAAAATGGGAAGAGGGCTGTCATGCTCCGCTGTATAGGGCCCCTTTGTTTTGTGAATCAAGGGGGAACACGGCTCCTTCTGACCTATTGAAAAAAACAAGACAACCTTCTCCAAATATGCTTCGATGAACAAGCTGATTTAAGGGAGAGCTGTCTTCCATGGTATCTGATTATAACCCCGCGACGGAACAGAGAAAGCATGCCCGCCTCGATATTGCCCTTTCGGTCAGTTATTTTGTTATCACGCCGGGAGGTGAGATCAGTGACCTCTCTGAATCGATGAGCTGTGATATCAGTGCGGGTGGCCTTCGCCTCATGACCCCGGCTCCGCTCCAAAATGGCTCCGTGTTAAACCTTGAAATCCGGCTTCCGGATCAGGAAGAGGACCCGATTCGAGCAAAGGGGGAGGTCGTTTGGCAGAGCAAGATATCCGATTACAGTTATGAAACCGGCACGATCATCAAAAACATGGGCCAAGACGACAAGGCCCGTTTTATGTCTTTTGTATTGGATCAGATGGCCTCTTTGGTGGGTGTCGCGCGGGATCCAAAGGCCTCATTGAATTAGCATCACAAAAAAAATATAAACCCCCTGTGACTCCTCAAGAGAAAGCGAACAGTTTTCCCTCCTCACCCGGCGTCTACCTCATGAAGGATGCGAACGGCCGTATCCTGTATATCGGCAAGGCGATTGACCTCAAAAAGAGAGTCTCCAGTTATTTTGGACGTTCTTCCAGGGATCGTTATCAGGTTCAGTTTCTGATGAAGCGGGTTGCCGATCTTGAATACGTGGTGACAGACAATGAAAAAGAGGCGCTTCTGCTCGAGAACACCCTCATCAAGAAACATACCCCCAAGTACAATATCCAGCTTCGGGACGATAAGAGTTACATCAGCCTTAAGTTATCGGTGAAGGATCGATTTCCGCGGCTTTATGTGACGCGAGATATTCGCAAGGACGACTCCTCTTATTATGGTCCCTATTCCTCGGCCCATGCCTGCCATGAGACGGTTGATTTCATCGAGAAAAATTTCCGGCTTCGCACCTGTTCGGATCATGAGCTTGCCAATCGGGTACGGCCTTGCCTTCAACATCAGATCCAGCGGTGTGATGCCCCTTGTGTAGGACTGATCGATGAGGCGAACTATCACACAATTGTCGACCAGGTTCACCTTTTCCTTAAAGGGAAAAGGCGGGAGCTTTTGGAGGTTATTCGGGAGGAGATGAAAGGGGCGTCGGAACGGGAGGAGTTTGAAAAGGCGGCCCAGAGACGCGATCTGCTCTTTGCGATTGAGTCAACCCTGGAACAGCAGAAAACCGACCGCCATACCTGGATTGACCAGGATGCGATCGGGCTTTATCGCGAGGGATCGCATTTGACCGCCTGCCTTCTCATGATTCGTGGAGGAAAGATTTCAGAATCGAAACTATACCAGATGACAAGCGTGGAGGAGGATGAAGACCTCTTGAGCGAGTTTTTAAACCGCCTTTATGGGGAGGGGCGGATCATTCCGGAGGAGGTCCTTCTCCCTTTCGCCGTTGGCGATTCTCAAGTGATGGAAGAGGTCCTTTCTGAACGTCGTGGCTATAAGGTTTCTATTCTATCGCCTCAGCGAGGAGAGAAGCGAGATCTCGTTCGATTAGCGATTCGAAATGCAGAGGAGGGATTCCGTCAGAGGGAGAAAAAAGTGGAGGAGACAGGGGAAATTCTGGAGGGGTTACAACAGAAACTAAAATTGACGAATCTTCCTCGGAAGATCGAATGTTTCGACATCTCGAACATCAGTGGTCAACAGGCGGTCGGTTCACTCGCCTGTTTTCTGGAGGGGCAGCCTTATAAAGGGGGTTACCGGAGGTTCCGAATAAAGAGAACAGAGGGGCCAGACGATTTTCAGATGATGAAAGAGGTCCTCACCCGGAGGCTCCTGCGCGGAGGAATCAAGGCTTCTCCTGAAGAGAAAGAAAAATGGGGCCGACCGGACCTCATGATCATCGATGGTGGAAAGGGACAACTGAACATCGTTCTGGAGGTCATGGGCGAGCTTAATGTTACCGGGATTGACCTGATTGCCCTGGCGAAGGCGAAAGAGGGTGAATCGGCCGATAAGGTTTATCTTCCCGCTCGAAAAAATCCGGTCCGTCTCAAGTCAAATTCAAGCCTTTTGCATCTCTTGATGAGAGTCAGGGATGAGGCGCATCGCTTTGCCTTAAGTTATCACAAAAAAATCCGGGGAAAAGAGTTTCTCTCATGAAGCAGATCCTTCTCTCCTTGAGGTGGCTTGTGACGTTGCTGGGTGGGCTCTCGATGGGTCTTTTTTGTGCCGTTCTGGGTCCTCTCGATCGATCCAAGAGAAAAATCTTGAAGGCCTGCTATTATTTTGCCAGGATTTTTTTGCCGATCGCCGGGATTCGCATCCAGGTTTCGGGTTTGCAGCATATTGACCCAAAATCGAATTACATCGTCTGCTCCAATCACCAGGGGATATTTGATATCTTTACGTTGATGGGGACTCTTCCCCTTCCGCTCCGGTTTGTCTCAAAACCGTCCTACTTTAAAATACCATTCATCGGTTGGGGGATGCGAGGAGTCGGGCACATTGAGATCACCCGGACTCACAAAGAGCGAGACCGGAAGACGCTCGATGAACTTGTGAAGCTTGTGAAGGAGGGTGCGAGCATCGTGATGTTTCCCGAAGGGACACGAACACGTGATGGCAAGGTAGGTCCGTTTAAATTTGGTGCATTCTATGTTGCTGTTCACTCCGGCATCCCAATCTTGCCGGTTACCATTCAGGGAAGTTTTGAGCGGATGCGGAAGGGAAAACGTCTTCCAGAACCAGGGAGAATCAGTCTGAAGATTCAGGGGCCGATCTCTCCGTCAGGCCAGACGGTTGAATCTCTCTGTGACGATACCCGCAAGGTCATCCTGTCAAATTTCTGACAGGGGCTTATCAAAGTGATACTAGATTAACCCGTCTCAAGACAGGGCGTGTCAATAAATAACATTTATAATCAATAAGATAGATGATCAATTTGGCTGTGGTGCGTCATGGCATACGGATTGCTTTATCAAGGGTTAAGAGGCGTCCAAGATGCAGAGTGATCAATTTGGAACGATGTTAGAATCGCTGTCATTCGAGGCCGAGGGGGAGGCCTCGAATCAGCAGCCTGCCGTACTCTCCTGTGGCGGGATCTTCTTCCCGCAAAGTGACCTGCCGAAGAGCCTGCGCTTCTGGACACAGGTCGTTAATCTTCCGCATGAAGAGATCTCCGCGAAGGTATTCGGCGTGAAAAATCCGGATGGGCAGGAGATGCTCGTCAAGATCCTTCAAAAAGAGACACTCAATTAGCTCGACACCTCAGTCAGCCAGTTTTTGAATTTTTCATTCTTCCCGCGAACGGCACCGAAGAAAAGTTCCTGCGCCTTCCGGGTGATGGGGCCCGGCTCTCCACGGCCGATCCGGCGACCGTCGACTTCACGAACGGGTGTGATCTCCGCGGCGGTTCCCGTCAAAAAAATTTCGTCAGCCAGATAGAGCTCATCACGGGTTGATCTTTCGCGTATGACCGAATGACCGATCTCCTTCAGGAGCTGACAAACGGAATCGGCTGTGATGCCGGGGAGGATGGAGGAACCGGAAGGGGTTGTACGGATCACACCGTCCCGGACAATAAAAATATTCTCGCCGGACGCCTCCGCAACGTATCCTTCCGCATCCAGGAGGATCGCCTCTTCGTAACCGGCGGCAATCACCTCGCGCTTCGCCAGAATCGAGTTGATGTAGTTGCCACAAACCTTTGCCTTGTTCATCGTCGCATTGACATGATGTCGGGTATACGAGGAGACCTTTGTCCGGATGCCGTTCTTCAGCCCCTCTTCCCCCAGGTAGGAGCCCCATTCCCAGGCGGCAATCCCGACACGGATCTTATTTTTGGTCGCAAAGAGTCCCATCTCACCATCGCCAATGAAGGCCAGAGGTCTGATATAGCCGCTCTTGAGGCGATTCACACGGACGGTTTCCCGGCAGGCCTCAAAGATCTCTTCCTGGGAATAAGGGATCTGTAAGGTCACAACATGGGCGGAATCAAAGAGCCTTCGGACATGCTCCTTGAGGCGGAATATGAAGGGGCGTCCTCCCGGTCCTTCATAGAAGCGGATCCCCTCAAAAACACCGAGCCCATAATGCAAGGTGTGTGTGAGGAGATGGACGTTGGCGTCCTCCCATGGGACGAGCTTTCCATCCAACCAGATCTTATCGACTTTTTTTAACATGAGGAGGTTACCACCTTTCTTAGATTTTCCAGATATGGTTCCCTAACAACACCGTTCTCGGTGATAATAGCGGTTACCAGGTGATGGGGGGTGACGTCAAAGGCAGGATTTTTTACTTGAATCCCTTCCGGGGCCACCTGCTGTCGGTAAAAGTGGGTCACTTCCTGAGGGGGGCGTTCTTCAATCGGGATCTCCATGCCACTGGGGCATCGGAGATCAATTGTTGAAACGGGGGCGGCCACATAAAACGGGATGTTGTGTTGCCGTGCCAGGACCGCCACGCCGTAGGTCCCGATCTTGTTGGCGACGTCTCCATTAGCCGCAATCCGGTCGGCCCCCACAATGACCGCCTGAATTTTTCCCCTCTGCATAAAATGGGCTGCCATGTTATCGGTGATCAAGGTTGTCGGGATCCCGTTTTTAGCCAATTCCCATGCGGTGAGCCTGGAACCCTGAAGAAACGGTCGTGTCTCATCGGCAAAGACCTGAAACTTTTTTCCCTGTTCTGCCGCGGCGTAAAGGACGCCCAACGCGGTTCCGTAGCCAGCGGTTGCCAGCGCGCCGGCATTACAGTGGGTCAAGATCGTTTGTCCGGATTGAATGAGCGATGAGCCGTGAAGCCCCATCTGCCGGTTGGTGGCGATATCCTCTTCAAAAATATTCAGGGCCTCCGTCTTGAGGGCATCGCGCAGGGAATCGAGAGACAGGCCGCTATTTTTTTGAATGACTTTTCGCATTCGCTCGATGGCCCATTGGAGATTAACGGCGGTCGGACGCGTCTCCAGCAAGCTCTTGAAGACCTGCTCCATCTTTTCCTGGAATTCTGCAATATCTCTGGCGGAGATCCCCAGGGCGCCCAGGGCTGTCCCCATGGCAGCCGCGACACCGATCGCGGGTGCCCCACGAACGGTCATGTTCCGGATCGCGTCAGAGACCTGTTTGTAGTCGGAGCACTCGACATAAACCTCTTCCAGGGGGAGCCGTCGTTGATCGATCAGAATCACCTTGTCGTCGCGCCACTCGATCGTTTTGAATTTCATGCGATGCTATCTACAAAGCAGGGAGGAATGGTGTCAACCGATGTTCCGCCGTATCATCTCATGCTTATCTATTATTTGTACCAATTGACAAAAAGATATGCTACTCCTGGTCTGAAGGAGGAAATATGGAATCCAAATACAAGAGGATGAAAGGGCA
>JACPAL010000014.1 GCA_016180855.1 Deltaproteobacteria bacterium
CATGACGTATCTGAAAAGCCAAAAAAATCAGTGAAATTACTCGCTCAGCACTAGTCCTGAGTGAATAAATTCGTCACCGAATTTATGAATCGAAGGACTTAGATTCAACAGGTAATCCCGAATCGCCTCGGACTGCTTCCGACTGCTTCCGCCGAGAATCTCTTGCGGGGCTGACTCATCGTTCGGCAGAAAGCCTGGCATCACAACCCCGGGCGTAAATTTCTGCGGGTCCTTGAGCCATTCCGGAATGAACTCGGGACGGATCCTCTCACGTACAAGCGCCAGATCCGGTCCCCACTGGGCCGGTGCGCCAGGAGGGACAACTCCCCCACGGGCATGACAGGAGTAGCAACTAAAGTAGTCCCGTGAGATCAGTTTTTCCGCCGCCTGCCGCACATCGGGTGACATAACAGGAGGCTTTGTCGGCGAATAAAAATCGGGTCTCACACCGTTCAAAGAGGAAAAGTAGCTGATGATCGCGTTTGCCTGTTCATCCGTAAAACCAAAATTTGGCATCCTGACCTTGATCCAGGGACGAATCTTCGTCCGGGAGGGGTCCTTCAAGAAATCAAACATAAACTCAGGACGAACACGGGCGCCAATGCCATCGAGGATCGGAGGAGGTGCCTCTCCTTCGGCCAGATAATCCTGGATCAGTCTCCCCTCCCCCTCAATCGTATGACATCCTTTACAGTTCAATCGCGCCACGAGACGACGCCCTTCATCGATCTTTGCCTGATTTATGCGAACCTTGGACATTGTAAACCGCTCCGGCACCTCCTCCTTCTTGAGGCCTGAGAGGAAGAGAACGAGGGCATGCACCTCCTCGTCCGAGAGCCCAAAATTTGGCATCACGGAGCTTGTCTTTTCCGTCAGATACCTCTGGGGATCTTTCAACTTACCGGCGATCCAGTCATGCCAGGTGCGTGGGACATCCGAATCACCAAAGTCGAGTTCATAAACCGCCTTTCTGCCAATGGTGCTCAAATCCACGGACAGTTTGGACGCCTTTTCAAAGCCCTGAATGACATGACAACCATAACAGCCATAACGGGAGACAATGAGGAAACCTTCCTTCGCCTTTTCAGGATCATGAAGGGCAGTTCTGATCTGCTCGTCTCTTTCAAGTGGTTTGCCCTGACGGACAAGATAGGCGGTGATATGAGCCGCCTCCTGGGGGGTCAGATGGAGTCTCGGCATTTTGGCCTCAGGATTGTAGAGCTTCGGATCCTGAACCCAGTTGTAGATCCAATCCGCAGAGCTCTTTTCGCCGATTCGATCAAGGTCCGAAGCGAGTCCGGTTCCCTTCTCGCCCATACGGTGACAACCAAGACAGCCGACCGTTTCAAAGAGCTGCTGACCCATAACGGGATCACCACCCGGGTAACGACCAAACGGAAATGAATAGTCCTGCGAAACACTCAAGAGGTACGCCGCCACTTTTTCAGTCTGCCCCACCCCGGTCTGTTCCAGAGGGATGTTTGGCATCTTTGCATGAGGGAGATAATCTTTCGGATTCTTGATCCACCGGACAAGCCATTCCTCGTTCACCTTGGAACCGATCTTCTGCAGAGAGGGCCCAACCCTGGGAGCCGCTTCAAAACCCTGAACATTATGACAACCGGTACATCCCAAGTTCCAGAAAAGCTTTTTTCCCTTCAATGCCACATCGGCGAACGGGAGGTTCCACTGATCCTGATGACACTTGAAGCAGGACGCCTGCATCGAGTCACCTCGAAGAAGCGGTCTCTCCCAATGCTTGTCAATGCCATGAACAAAGTCATGCTCTTCGAGCGGTTTCCCCTTGATCTGGGTGGCACGCCCCTGCCCCCCATGACAGGTGGTACAACCAAACTTCTCGACGGGGTGTGAGGCAAAGATTTCAGTACGATGCGGATGGGTTTTGAACGGATTTTTTTCATTCTCAAAACCGTCCCGATTGATTGCAACGTGGCAAGATTGGCAGCGATCAACCGTACCCCACTGAACCTCAGCCCCCTTGCCCAGGTCGTCAATAACAACCTGCTGGAGATCAAAACTGCGGGACCGGACCTCTTGGATCTTCTTCCTGATATTTTCAAGTGGTTCAAAATGCTTCTCTTCTGCCTTTTGCCATTTTTTTAGCTCCCCCTCATATTGGTCCAAAATCGCCTGGGCCTCCAGAAGCCGCTCGGAGGCATCCATCTCATTTTTCTTTAATTCCTTGAGCCGCTCTTCCAGCTCATAGTACTTTTTCTTCTGTTCCTCGACCTCCTCTTGATGGCCCGTCTCGAGGGCATGCTTCCATTCATAAAAGGTCTCATCCTGGTCTGCCTTCGCAAAACCGTAGCGTTGCTTCGCATCTTCATGACGAATCTTGCGTTCCTTCCACTCTTTCTTTGCCTTGCGGTACGCTTCCCCTTCCAATGCAACCTCAGCCGCCTCCCTTCTCAAACGAATTCGGCGCAGCGAAATATTCTCTTCGGTCACCTGGTCATCCGGTAGGAGATCGTTCTGTTGATCCGTCTGTTCAAGAGACTGCTGCGTTGTCTTCCGCTCTTCCTTCAAGCGACCCAGCTCCAGGAGATTGAACTCACCCTGATACCGTTTCCAGCTCCTCCGGATCACAAATTCATCAAGATAGGCCCAAAGGCTCACCAACAGGAAAAGGCTCCCCAGAACAAATAACCACTTGCTGTAGGAGACCTTTTCAATCGGATCTGTTTCTTGTGGAGTCGCCATGACGTTTTCTCAGATATTGAGTCCAATCCAGGGCAGCGAGCAGATATACTTGATGTTCAATGTCCATCGCAGGAGCATTTTGATCGGCAAGGCCATCATGGTAAGAAAAAGAAAGGCCACAATACCATAGCGAACCGCTCCCAGCTTCTGAAGCGTCTCGCTCGTCTTACTCTTCCAGCGGTAATAGAGAACGCCTGTCGAATAGTAAGCCGCTATCAATCCTAATCCGAAGAGGGCGGCCATCACCTTTCCACGTAAGAAGTCGATCCCGAAGGTCTGGGCAATCCAGATATTAAGATCGACGTTGGTCAGTGCCACGACCTTGTGGGGATCCCACTCCTCCCAGGGTGCAAAGAAGTTCCAGCCCGGGCCCCTCAGAAAAACTCCAACAACAATAAGAAAAATCCAAAGGATGAGAAAACCAAAACAGAACGTTCCAACCGCAAACGGCCGCTCACGAAATGTGTAGTAGCCAGATCCTTTTGGGTTGGTATCAATATAGGGAATGACCATAAGGCCAACAATAATCAAACTCGGCAGTACAACACCGGCCATCCAGGGATCAAAATAGACAAGCATCTCCTGCAGACCAAGAAAATACCACGGGGCCTTTGACGGATTGGGCGTCTTCGCCGGATTGGCCGGCTCCTCCAGGGGGGCGTCGATGACGATTGACCAGACGGTGATCCCTATCAAGGCGATCAATCCGATAATGAACTCAACCTTTACCAGATGGGGCCATGTGTGGACCTTGTCCGGATTCAGGGAGGAGGCGGGAACAATTTTATCACCTGCTTTGTGCGGTTCTGTCATAGCAATAAGCTAATTCCTTAATCTCCCTCTCCCCTTGAGGGAGAGGGAATCCATTCGCCAAAGGCGGAGGACGGGGTGAGGGGGTCACAACGGCCCTGAGATGCCCCCGTCTTTCCGTACTCTCCAAAAGTGAACAATCATTAATACCGCTGCGGCAATCGGAATAAAAATACAATGGAGCACATAAAATCGAAGCAGCGTCGGTGCGCCAACAATCGTCCCTGCCGTTAGAAAAGAGCGGGCGTCATATCGGGGGGTGATCACGCCCGTTAGCTGTTGCATCTGTTCCGCAAGCGGTCCTTCGTGCCCGAGCAACGGGGTCGCCCGTGCCATGTTGGTCCCGACCGTCACAGCCCAGATGGAGAGCTGATCCCACGGGAGAAGATATCCGGTAAATGAGAGAAGAAATGTGAGGACAAGAAGCAGGACCCCAACGACCCAGTTAAACTCCCGTGGCGGTTTATAGGAGCCGGTCATAAAGACACGAAACATGTGAAGCATGACAAGAATGACCATCCCGTGCGCCCCCCAGCGATGCATGTTTCTCATCACCATCCCGAACGGGACATCAAACTGGAGATATTTCATGTCGACGAAGGCATATTCAGCAACGGGGCGATAGTAAAACATCAGGATCACGCCCGTGACGGTCAGAATCAGGAAAAAGAGAAAGGTCAGACCACCCGCACACCAGGTATAGGAAATCTTGATCCCGTGGCGCCGCATCTTGGAGGGATGAAGGTGCAGGAAGACATTCGAGGCGGTCATGAGGACACGATTACGCGCCGTGTCTTTGTAACCATGTCGAAAGATCGATTTCCAGACGTAGGAATCAACGATCAATTTTCTCAACTCTTCATATTGGGCTTTAAATTGGATTAAGTTCATAAAACGACAAACGCCTCCGGATTCTCCCACTCCCCCTTCTCATACAAAAATTTTCTGCTCTTATCGACGATCAATTCCCCTTCCGCATCAAGCCGCACGGCATATCTTTCAAGAGGGCGCGGGGCCGGGCCCTCAAAATTAATCCCCTCCATCGTAAATCCGCTGCCATGGCAGGGACATTTGAATTTAGTTTCTAGGGGGAGCCAGCGCGGGGTGCATCCGAGATGCGTGCAGATCGCCTGAATCGCAATGATCTTTCCCTTCTCCCTCAGAATCCAGACCCGCTGTTCCTCTTTGAAACGCTCACTCACCTCCCCCTCAACATAATCCTCCGGCTTGCCGGCCTTGAAGATCGGTGACGGTTCAAAAAGAACGCGGGGGAACATAAAGCGGACAAACCCCAGAAGCCCCAAACCGATCGCCGAGAGAAAAGCACCCCACCCGGCAAAGCCGAAAAATTCCCGCCGGGTCCAGAGGTTCCTCTCGTCCCCCCTCTTCGTGATGCCTTCGCTTCCTGGAATCGTGCTTTGCATAAAAGTCCTAAAAAAGATGGCTTTTTTAGCAAGAGTGGGAAGAGCGGTCAAATGAAAACTATGAAAAGGGATGCCGTATAATGATGTTGTCCTCTCGCCCCGGACCGACAGAGACGAGGTCAATGGGAACACCGGTCTCTTTCTCTATCCTTTCAAGATATTTTCTGGCAGCGTTCGGTAACTGATCCAACCGGCGAACATCTGAAATATTTTCTTTCCAGCCAGGGAGTGTCTCATACTCCGGTTGACACTCCTCGAGCGGGGCAAGCGCTGATGGGACCTCAGCGTATCGTCCGCCACGAAACCGGTAGGCAACGCACAGATTTAAAGTCGGAAGGGCGGAGAGAATATCCAACTTTGTGATGACAAGCCCGTTAATGCCACTCAAACGAATCGACTGCTTTAGCAGAGGAAGATCAAGCCAACCGCATCGTCGTGGACGCCCCGTCGTCGCCCCAAACTCCCCTCCCCCCTCCTGTAACCTTCTGCCAATCTCACCCGTCTCTTCGGTCGGAAAAGGACCGCTGCCAACGCGGGTTGTGTAGGCCTTGGTGACACCGATCACCCTGTCAATGGCGGAGGGACCGACACCGCTTCCGGCGCAAACGGCCCCCGCTACCGTATTGGACGAGGTGACATAGGGGTACGTCCCATGATCAACATCGAGGGCGGTTCCTTGGGCGCCTTCGTAAAGAATCTTTTTACCATGGCACCTGGCCTCATAAAGTGCCCGGCTTACGTCTCCGACATATTTTTTCAAACAGCTCCCAATCTCTGAATACCTCTGAAAGAGCTCCTTCACACTGAAAGGAGAACCATTGAGAATTTTTTCAAACTGAAGATTCTTCTCGGGAACAACCTCCTCGAGTCTTTTCTTGAGCAGATCCGACTCGACGAGCTCGCCGATCCGAATCCCCATCCGAGCCGCCTTGTCTTCGTAGGCCGGACCGATACCACGACCCGTGGTCCCTATCTTTCCCTTGCCCCGCCTCTCCTCGCGAAGCTGATCCATTTTCTTGTGGTAGGGAAAAATGACATGGGCCCTGTCGCTGACCAACAGGTCGGAATCATTTTTTAGAAATCCGCGCGCCCGGAGCGCCTCAATCTCCTGCAGAAGCACTTCAGGGTCAACAACGACCCCATTTCCAATAAGGCAACGGACCCCCGGGTGAAGGGCCCCTGACGGAACAAGATGAAGAACGGTCTTCTGACCCCCCACGACTAATGTGTGACCGGCGTTATTTCCCCCTTGAAATCGGACGACCTGATCGGCTCCCTCCGCAAGGTAGTCGACGATTTTTCCTTTTCCCTCATCCCCCCACTGGGCCCCAATGATGACGATACTAGACATTACAAAACAACTTTTTTTACCGAAATAATGTTCGGCAGCTTCTCGATCTCTTCAATCACCTCTTGTTTCAGATCTCCCTCCACATTGTAAAGCGCGATCGCCTCTCCACTCTGCCGCATCAATCCTAGCTGCATCCGGGAGATATTGATCTTTTTCTTGCCGAGCAGCGTCCCGATATTTCCAATAACGCCGGGCCGGTCCTGATTGTGAATTACGAGAATCGTCCCCTCCGGCAACGCCTCCAGGTAAAATTCATTGATCTGAACAATTCGTGGCTGCATCTTCCCAAAAATTGTTCCGGAAACCGAGCGGGTTGTCCCATCGATTTCCATCGTAATGGTGATGAGGCTCGCAAAATCCTTGTGTTCACTGAATTTTGACTCGACAACCTTTAAGCCTCGCTCACGGGCGATCCATGAGGCGTTCACAAAATTCACGGTGACATCGCTCACGGTTGCCGAAAGCAGACCCTTGAGCGCCGCCTGGGTAACGGCAGCCAGGTTGTACTCGGCAACATCCCCCCGATATTCAATCCGGACCTCTCGCGGCAATCTCTCCAGAAGTTGTCCCTGAAGCGACCCAAGTTTCTCCGCCAAGTGAATAAAGGGGCCCAGAATTTTGAGCCCCTCAGCCGAGATCGAGGGGAAATTAACGGCGTTATGAATCGTTCCATTCTGAAAATAGTCCGCCATCATGCGGGCAACCTCCACAGCAACCGCCTCCTGAGCCTCATCCGTAGCGGCTCCGAGATGCGGCGTCGTCACAACCTGGGGAATTCCAAAAAATGGATGATCGGCCGGTGGTGGCTCTTTTTCAAAAACATCGACGGCCGCCCCTTTAACAATCCCCTCCTTGATCGCGGAGACAAGATCGGACTCATTCACAATGCCACCCCGAGCACAGTTGATGACATAAACCCCCTTCTTCATCTGACCAAACGCCTTCCGGTCGACCAGATTCTTTGTCTTGTCGGTCAGTGGCGCGTGAACCGTAATATAATCAGAACAACGGAAGAGCTCCGGAAGATCGACCGGCTCGATGCCCATTTTTTCAGCCGCCTCAGCAGAAAGGAAAGGATCATATCCAATCACCTTCATCTTAAGACCGATCGCCCGGTCGGCGACGATTCGTCCAATATTGCCAACACCGACAATGCCGAGTGTCTTGTTGCACAACTCACTTCCGGTAAATTTTCCACGCTCCCACTTGCCGGAGCGGACTGAATAAGACGCCTCTGGAATCCGGCGTGAAACGGCAAAGATCATCGCAAGGGTATGCTCCGCCGTTGTGACGGCGTTGCCAGACGGGGTGTTCATGACGACAATCCCCTTTCTTGTCGCCGCAGTGACATCAATATTATCGACCCCAATCCCGGCCCGACCGATCGCCTTGAGCTTGGACCCCTCGAGAACTCGCGCCGTAATCTTTGTGCCACTTCGGACAATGAGACCGTCATATTGAGGCACAATCTTGATGAGTTCCTCCTCTGATAGACCGGACCTGAAATCAGCCGTGATCCCCTTGGCCGATTTGAGGATCTTCTCACCATTTTCTGACAATTTGTCACAAACGAGGATCTTAGCCATGCAGCACCTTCATGGCAGCCCCGACACCGGCCCCCATTTCAAAACGATAGCCCAAATCGGCCAGCGTCCATTCCAACGCCGCCAAAACCGTCACGACATCGAGGTCATCATAATGTCCCATGTGAGCCAGGCGAAATATCTTGCCTTTAAAATCATCCTGGCCGCCGGCAATCGTCAGATTATATTTCTCTTGAAGCGTCTTGTAGATCTTCTGACCATCAATACCCGAGGGAGCGATTACTGCGGTGAGCGAATTGACGGGCGATTTTGCAAACAGCGCGAGACCCAATGCGGTCACCCCCGCCCTCATCCCGTCAGAGAGACGCTGATGCCTCTCAAAAAGGGGTTGGAGCCCCTCTGTCTGCATCGCCTTGAGTCTCTCGGCCAAACCAAAAATCAACCCGATCGCCGGTGTATAGGCGGTCTGATTCGTTACAAGACCTTTGAGTTCCTTTCGAAAATCAAAGTAAAACCTGGGGAGATTCCCCTTTTCAGCCGCCTGCCAGGCCTTGTCCGACAGGCCGATCAAGGCAAGTCCGGGTGGCAACGCAAGCGCCTTCTGAGAGGCACCAATCAATGCATCGATCCCCCATCGGTCCATTGGAAGATCCATAGCACCCAGCGCGGAGATTGCATCGACCACTAAAAGACAATCTTTCATGCCACGGGTCAAATCGGCCAGTTTTTCAATCGGATGAGTGACACCCGTGGAGCTTTCGGACGCCTGAACAAGCACCCCCTTGTAGCCACCTTTTTTGAGAAGTTTTTCAACATCAGCCGGGGAAACAGCCTCGCCCCAAGGAACTTTGATGATCTCTGGCTCTACCCCATACGCCTTGCAGATCTTCCACCAGCGTTCACCAAATTTACCTCCATCTACAACGATGACCTTCTCTCCCTTTGAAAAGAGGTTGGTCACTGCCCCTTCCATCGCGCCCGTTCCGGACGAGGCGAGAATCAAGATCTCGTTTTTGGTCTGGAAAAGCCACTTCAGACCACGACGGACTTCCTCTAATACCGCCTCAAAGGCACGCGTCCGGTGGTGGATGATCGAACCCGCCATCGCCAGCGAGGCCGATTCAGCGACCGCCGTCGGGCCGGGTGCAAAAAGTCTGTATTTCCGCATGGTAGACGATCGCTTTTAATCTCAGCCGTTATTATGAGTCAAGGAGAAGAAGATCTTTTCAGTTTGAGCCGCAAGGCATTTAATCGGATAAATCCTTCTGCATCCGCCTGATGATAAACCGAGTCCTTTTCAAACGTGGCATAATCTTCCCTGAAAAGCGATCGGGGAGACTTACGCCCGACCACACCACAGTTTCCTTTATAGAGTTTCAAGCGTACCTTGCCGGTCACATTTTTTTGCGCCTCATCGATCAATTTCTGGAGAACCTCCCGCTCCGGAGAAAACCAGTACCCATAATAGACGAGCTCTGCGTATCGGGAAATCAACGAGTCTCGAAGGTGCATCACCTCCCGATCCATTGTCAGGCTCTCTATTGCCCGATGGGCAACATGGAGAACGGTCCCTCCTGGAGTTTCGTAAACCCCGCGACTTTTCATCCCGACATACCGGTTCTCAACAATGTCGGTGCGACCGATCCCATGCGCTCCCGCAATCCGATTCAAACGCTCAAGGAGCCTGGCAGGCGACAATTTTCTGCCATTGACCGCAACCGGATTCCCCCGCTGGTATTCAACCTCAATCGTGATTGGTTTCGTGGGGGCGGCCTCCGGATTGCGGGTCATGGTAAAAAGGTTTTGAGGAGGCTCTTTCCATGGATCTTCCAGAATTCCACCTTCGTAGCTGATATGAAAGAGATTCTGATCCGAGCTGTAAGGTTTCGCCCTAGTCACCGGGACCGGTACCCCCTGCCTTTTGGCATACGCCATCAGATCTGACCGTGACTTGAAGTCCCACTCCCTCCAGGGGGCGATGACCCGGGCATCCGGCTTCAAGGCATAGTAGGTCAATTCAAACCGGACCTGGTCATTCCCCTTGCCCGTCGCTCCGTGGGCCAGCGCATCTGCCTTTTCCCTAACCGCCACCTCCAATTGCTTTTTGGCAATGAGAGGGCGCGCAATCGAGGTTCCCAAAAGGTAGCCTCCTTCATAAACGGCATTTGCGCGAAGCATCGGAAAGACGAAATCGCCGACAAACTCTTCCCGCAGGTCGGCAACGTACGCCCGCTTGGCACCCGACCGGAGAGCCTTTTCTCTGATGCGGGTAAAGTCCTCCTTCTGTCCGATATCGGCAATAAAGCAGACCACCTCGCTCTGATAGTTTTCCTTGAGCCAATGAACCATGACCGAGGTATCAAGCCCACCCGAGTAGGCGAGGACAATTTTCATTTTAACAACATCTCCAGTAATGCCTTCTGTACATGCAACCTATTTTCCGCCTGCTGCCAGATCCGTGACTGGGAGCCATCCATCACCTCATCCGTGATCTCCTCCCCTCGATGGGCCGGCAGGCAGTGGAGTACAATCGCATCCGGCGCCGCCTCTTTCAACAGTTTTTGATTGAGCTGATACGGCTGGAACCGTCTCCTCTTTTCCTCCTCCTCTTTCTGTCCCATGGAAAACCAGGTGTCGGTATTGACAACGGCGGCACCCCGTACCGCCTCGACCGGATCGTCGGTTATTATGACAGAAACATCCTTTTGATTCCGCGCCACTTCCAGGATTTGCCGATCCGGCTCAAATCCGTGAGGCGTTGCAACGACGAGGGGAAATCGGAGAAGGAGGGCGGCCTGGATCCAGCTATTGGCGATGTTATTCCCATCACCGATGTAGGCAACCTTCCGTCGCTCCCTTTTGTTTTCCCCCACGGTGAAGAGATCCGCCAAGATCTGACAGGGATGGTAGAGGTCCGAGAGCCCGTTGATCACAGGGACATCGGACGCCTTGGCAAGCTCCTCAACAATCCCCTGCCCGTACGTCCTGATCAGGATCCCATGGGCATACCGCGAGAGAACCTTTGCCGTGTCGGCATAGGTCTCCCCCCGCCCGACCTGTGTCGTCCCCGACTCCAAATAGACGGCATCACCGCCCAGCTCCCTCATCGCTATCTCAAAAGAGACGCGGGTGCGGGTTGAGGTCTTTTCAAAAAGCATTGCGAGTGTCTTCCCCCGAAGCGTACTCCGCACCTTCCCCCTCTTTCTCTCCTTCTTTAAAAGGGTCGCTTTTCTGAAAAGAGACTCGATCTCTTTGGCGGATAGGTCAGAGAGGCTTTTGAGATCCTTCTTCATTCAATGCCTCTTTGAGGATTTTGATCCCAAAATCAATCTCCTTTTTACGAATTAGAAGCGACGGGGCCATTCGGATCGTCTGCGAACCAACGGCATTGATCAGGAGACCCTTTTTCAAGCAACGTTCAACAAACGGCCTTGCCTCACAGGTGAGGTCAATACCCCACAACAGGCCGACTCCCCTCACCTCCTGAACAATAGAATAATCGCCCGGAAGCTGTCTTAACAACCGCTCCAGATAGGGACTGATCTCACCAACATTTGGAAGCGCCTCACCCGAAACAGCCTTCACCACTTCAAGCGCCACGGCGGTCACGAAAGGATTTCCACCAAACGTCGAGGCATGATCCCCCGGCAGAAACGCACTTGCGACGAAATCACGCGCGAGGAGCGCCCCGATCGGCAGTCCGTTGCCGAGCGCCTTCGCAAGTGTCATGATATCCGGGGCAATACCGGAGTGTTCATAGGCGAACATCTTCCCGGTCCTGCCGATCCCGACCTGGACCTCATCATAAATTAAAAGCAGTTTGTGTCTGTGACAGAGGTCACGGAGCCCTTTAAAATAGTCAGGCGATGGGAGACGGACACCCCCTTCCCCCTGAACCGGCTCCACCATAATCGCAATCGTCTGGGGAGACAGTATCTTTTCAAGAGAGCTCAGATCTCCAAAATCAGCGTAACGAAAACCCGGCAGGAGCGGCTCAAATCCTTTTTGGACCTTCTCCTGACCGGTCGCAGAGATCATTCCGAGCGTCCGGCCATGGAACGATCTGTTCATGGTAATCACTTCATACCGGTCCTGACCCAGAATTTTGCGCGCATACTTTCGTGCCAGTTTCACCGCCCCCTCGTTCGCCTCCGCCCCGCTGTTACAAAAAAAGACCTTGTCAGCAAAGGAGTGTTCAACCAGCCATTGGGCAAGCTCCGCCTGATGATCAAGATAAAAGACATTGCTTGTGTGGAGAAGTTTTCCCGCCTGAACCGCGATCGCACGAAGCACCCTGGGATCGGAATGCCCCAGATTACAGACCGCAATTCCGGAAAAAAAATCGAGGTATTTCTTCCCCTCGGCATCCCATAACCAACAACCCCTCCCCTTGACCGGGGCCATTGGAAGGCGATTGTAGGTGTTCAGGAGGTATTTCTTGGAAAGCTCAATAATCTCGGCGGTACTTGTCATCTTCGTCTGTTCGTCGCCTATTCGACCGTGACACTTTTGGCTAGATTACGTGGTTGGTCAATGTCGGTCCCCTTGTGGTCAGCAATATGATAGGCCAAAAGTTGCAGCGGAATTGTCATGAGGATCGGCGTGATGTACCAAGGGGCCTTCGGGACATAGATCACGTCCTGACACTTTTTGGCGATCTGCTTGTCGCCCTGTGTGGCGATCGCAATGACGCTTGCCCCGCGCGCCCGAACCTCTTCGATGTTCCCCATCACCTTCTCATACGTCTTGTCCTGGGGAGCCAGCACCACCACCGGCATCCCACGATCAATCAGGGCGATCGGTCCATGTTTCATCTCACCGGCAGAATACCCTTCCGCATGAATATAAGAGATCTCCTTCAGTTTAAGCGCCCCTTCGAGGGCAATCGGATAGTGAATCCCACGCCCAAAATAGAGAAAATTGGGAGAGTGGGCATATTTTTCCGCCAAATCACGGAGATCAATCTCCACGAGCTTTTGAATCTGTTTGGGAAGTTTCACGAGGGCATCGAATGTCTCATCACCGAACGAGAACGTCTGGCGGATCCTTCCCAATCGAAGCGCCATCAGGAGCAACATCACCATCTGGGTCGTAAACGCCTTCGTTGAGGCGACACCGATCTCGGGACCGGCACGGGTATAAAGTGTCGTGTCTGAACCTCTCGGAATCGCCGAATCAACCACGTTGCAGATTGAAATGACCTTGGCCCCTTTTTCCTTTGCTATCTGGACAGCGGCCAGGGTGTCGGCGGTCTCACCCGACTGACTGATCGCCACGATGAGCGTTTTTCTATCCAAAATCGGGTTTCGGTAGCGGAACTCGGACGCCTGATCGACCATTACGGGAAGACGCGCCATCTCTTCCATATAGTATTTGCCTGCCAGCGCAGCATGATAAGAGGTGCCACAAGCGACAAGGTAGATCTTGTCAAACGGAAATGAACCGTTTCCGGAAAAGAGCGGATCGACTCCGCGCAGGTAAATGCGCCTCTGTTTCTCAGACAATTGTCCCGAAAGGGTATCCCCAACAACCCTCGGCTGTTCAAAGATCTCTTTCAGCATGAAATGCTTGAACCCCCCCTTCTCGGCCGTTGAGAGGCTCCAGTTGACTGTCTTGATCGGACGACGCACCTTCTTATGAGAGAGATTCCATATCTCACACCGATCCCTCCAGAGAATCCCCGCATCCCTATCCTCCAAAAAGACGACCCGCCGTGTATGCGACAGGATCGCCGGGATATCAGAGGCAACAAAATTCTCCCCCTCCCCCAATCCAACGACGAGCGGAGGACTCCCGCGACGGGCAAAATAGATCCGATCCGGCTCCTCTTCGTGAAGAACCGCCAAGGCATAAGAGCCCTCAATCTCGGAGAGTGCCTTGAAAAACGCCTTCTCCATAGAAAGGCCGTCATAGAGCCGTTGCTGGATGAGGTGACAGGCAAGCTCGGTATCTGTCTCCGTTTTCAGGGTGTGCCCTTTTTTGGCCAGATAGCGGTGAAGCTCTCCGTAATTTTCAAAGATTCCATTATGGACGAGGACGACCGGACCTGCCTTGTGCGGATGGGCATTAGTTTCATTAGGCCGCCCGTGCGTCGCCCAGCGGGTATGCCCGATACCGAGCGTTCCAACCGGCGCGTTGCTCTTCAATTTTTTATCAAGCTCAATCAGCTTGCCAACCGACCGGACAATCCGGATCGCCTTTTTCTCCCGAACAGCAATCCCCGCCGAATCATAACCACGATACTCAAGCCGGCTTAAACCCTCCATGAGGATCGGTGTTGCGTTACTTTTTCCAATATAACCGACAATGCCGCACATAAAAAATCTCTCTCAACCTCTCTTTTTCTCTTTCTTACGCTTCTGTTTCACCCAACCTTTTATATTCTTCTGCTCAACACGGGAGACTGCAAGCGAGCCGGAGGGAACCGCTTTTGTCACCGTGGTCCCAGCCCCAACCCAGGCATTATCCCCAATCGTGACCGGCGCCACAAGCTGGACATCACTTCCAATAAAAACCTTCTTCCCGATCACCGTCCTGTTTTTCCGAAAACCGTCGTAATTGCAAGTGATCGTTCCACATCCGACATTCGCACCCTCTCCCACAACCGCATCTCCCAGATAGGTCAGGTGGTTCGCCTTCGCCCCCTTTTTCATCACGGTTTTTTTAAGCTCGACGAAGTTGCCAACCCTTGCTCCCTCTCCGACGAAACTCCCGGGCCGAAGACGCGCAAAGGGACCGATACGGGCACCCACGCCAACAACCGAATCCTCAACCACGGAATAGGGAAAAATCTCCGCTCCCCTACTGATACGGCTTCGTCCGCTGATAATAACCCCCGGATGAATGATGACATCCGGCTCGATCACCGTTTCGGATGAGATCCAGATGGAGGAGGGATGTCGGAGAGAAACTCCCTTCTTCATCCATTCCAGGTTGATCCTCTGTCGCAGGAGCTCTTCCGCCCCTGCCAACTGGGATCGATCATTGATGCCAAGACACTCGCCACTCTCCTTGCTGAAAACAGAGACAACCTTTTTCCCCTCCCGAAGCAGATGTTCAACAAGATCCGTCAGATAATACTCTTTCTTGAGGGGACTACGACGAATCTCCCGGAGCGGCTTAAGAATCTCTTCGGTCTCCGCGAGATAAATACCGGCATTAATCTCCCTCAACTCCTTCTGCTCGGGAGACGCCTCCTTCTCCTCAACAATCCGGTCGACCTCGCCGTCTCCATCCCGGACCACACGACCATACCCTGAGGGGTCAAACAGCTCCGTTGTGAGAAAGGCCAAAGAGGCCCTCTCCTCTTCAAATTTTGTCTGAAGAGATCGAAGGGTCTCTAAACGAAGGAGTGGGACATCTCCGCTCAAAATAAGGAGAGGTCCTTTATGCCCCTTCAAAAAAGAGGCGGCCGAGAGGACCGCATGGGCCGTTCCGAACTGCTCTTTTTGGAGAACCCACTCTACTTTTTTATTTGGAAAGAGTTTTTTGACGCTCGCCGCTTGATGACCGACAACTGCCAATATTTTTTTGGGTTTTAGTTTCTCCGCCGTTTCCAGGACGTAGGAAAAGAGCGGTCGGCCGCTCAAGGGATGAAGGACCTTCGGGAGCGCGGACCGCATCCTCTCTCCCCGTCCGGCAGCCAGAATTAAGACGAGCAAGTTTTGCATCAATGAACGGTTTTTATCGCCTGGGCGGAAAGAGCGTCAAGGATTTAAAAACAGACTTGCAAAAGAAAAGCTTGCAACCTACAAGGAGGAACATGGCATCCGTGAACAAGGTCATTCTCGTCGGGAATCTGGGACAAGACCCCGAGGTTCGTTATCTCCCGTCCGGTCAGCCGGTAGCCAATTTCAGTATCGCCACAACGGAACGTTGGACCGGCAAAGACGGTACTCCGGGTGAAAAGACGGAATGGCACAGGATTGTCGTGTTTGGGAAACAGGCGGAGAACTGCAAGGAGTATCTGAAGAAAGGGCGTCAGGTTTATATTGAGGGACGACTCCGCTCGCGCGAGTGGAATGACAAGGAGGGGAACAAGAAGACGACGGTGGAGATCGTCGCCCAGACCGTGCAATTTCTCGGCTCCGGCCCCGGACGTTCTCGCGACTCAGCCCCTTCGGAGGCCCCATCACCGGCCCAGGATCTTCCCTCTCCCTTGGGATCATCGGATGACGATATTCCGTTCTAATGTCTGAAGACGTTATCATTATAGGGTCCGGCCCTGCCGGTTTAACCGCAGCCATCTACACCGCCCGTGCCGATTTAAATCCACTCTGTATTGAAGGGTACCAACGAGGGGGACAGTTGATGCTCACGACGGAGGTGGAAAATTATCCCGGCTTTGAAAAAGGTATCTTAGGTCCCGACTTGATGGAGACCTTAAGAAAGCAGGCGGAGAGATTTGGAACCCGCTTCCTCACCAAGGATGTCACCCGCGTCGACCTCTCCAAAACACCTTTTTCCGTCGACGTTGGAAACGAACATTACACCTCGAAGACAATTATCATCTCTACGGGCGCCTCGGCCCGTCTCATCGGCCTACCGAATGAAAAAAGACTGATGGGAAAAGGGGTCACGACATGTGCCACCTGTGATGGCGCCTTTTTCCGAAACATGGAGGTGGCGGTCGTCGGAGGGGGTGATTCCGCCATTGAAGAGGCACTCTTTCTCACGAAATTCGCCAGCAAGGTGACGGTTATCCACCGCCGTGACCAGCTGCGCGCCTCGAAGATCATGCAAGATCGCGCCCTCTCCAACAAGAAAATCGCCTTTGTCTGGAACACAATTGTGGAGGACGTACTCGGACAGAATGAAGTCGAGGGACTCCAACTCAAGAATGTAAAAAATGGCGAGAGCGGCATTCTCAAGGTAGCCGGCCTCTTTGTTGCAATCGGCCACGACCCGAACACGCGACTTTTTCAGGGGCAGGTCAAAATGGATAAAAACGGCTATATCATGACCCACAACGGCACCAAAACTAACGTCGCGGGTCTCTTCGCCTGCGGCGATGTCCAGGACCCCGCCTATCGTCAGGCGATCACCGCCGCTGGTAGCGGTTGTATGGCGGCGATTGATTGTGAGAGATTTCTCGAGTCCCTCCCTCACTAACAATAGTAAAACCGGACGGTGATCATTCGAATTATGGATGATTCTGTTCTTAAAGCGCCCTTCAACACCCTGCTCAATCTTTATCTGGCACCAAACCTGCAGTAGTTCGAGCCAATGCTCTCGCGGATTTTAAGTGCGGGTCTGCTCGGAGTTGATGCCTATCTGGTCGAGGTGGAGGTTGATATCTCACTGGGTCTCGCCAAGTGGAATACCGTCGGCCTGCCGGAATCGTCCGTCAAGGAGAGCCAAGACCGGGTGATTGCCGCCATCCGGAACTCCGGCTATGACTTTCATCGGCGCCGGATCACAGTCAACCTCGCGCCGGCCAACATCCGAAAAGAGGGAACCGCCTTTGATCTGCCGATCGCCATCGGGCTACTCTCCTCTTCCGAGCTGATTCCAAGAGAGCCCCTGTCCGATTATCTGGTGCTGGGAGAACTCTCCTTACACGGAGAGATCAAGCCGGTGCGAGGCGCCCTCCCGATGGCACTTCTGGCAAGATCAAAAAAAATTCCCCACCTCATTTTACCGGAGAAAAACAGCGCTGAAGCCGCCGTTGTAAAAGGGGTAACCGTTCTGGGCGTCAGAACCCTCTCCCAGGTTGTCCAACATTTCACGGGAGAGAAAAAACTTTCACCGACCGACACCACCACTCCCCAACAAAAGAGGAGCAGGCAAGAGGTCGATTTTTTTGAGATCAAAGGCCAATCCCACGCCAAGAGGGCGATGGAGGTAGCCGCGGCGGGTGGCCACCATCTCCTTTTGATCGGTCCTCCCGGTTCAGGCAAGACAATGCTCTCCCAGAGACTTCCAACAATCCTCCCCCCCATGAGTTTTGAAGAGAGTCTGGAGACAACGAGGATTTATAGCGTTGCAGGGCTCCTCCATGGAGAGTCAATACTGCTGGAACGCCCCTTCAGGACGCCCCATCATACGATATCGGATGCGGGGCTTGCAGGAGGTGGAGCCACTCCACGACCGGGGGAGATCAGTCTGGCCCACAACGGTGTCCTCTTTTTGGATGAGCTGACCGAATTCAAAAAAAACGTCATCGATATCCTTCGGCAACCGTTGGAGTCCCAAAAAATTACGATCTCCCGTGCCCATTCAAGCATCACCTTTCCAGCAAGGGTCATGCTCGTCTCTTCCATGAACCCTTGTCGGTGTGGCTATCTTGGCTCTTCCCTCCCGTGCCACTGCACCCCTCAACAGATTCAACTCTACAGGAGCCGGATCTCAGGACCTATTCTGGACCGGATTGATCTCCAACTCGAGGTCCCTCCTGTCAAATACAGGGATCTCCTGAGTCAGGAAGAGGGTGAATCCTCATTTTCCATCAGACAGAGGGTTTTAAGGGCCAGAGAGATCCAAGATCGCCGATTGGCCTGCTTTGAAATTCATTGCAACGGCCAGATGACTCCGCGTCTTATCCGCAAGTTCTGCACCGTTGGACCGGAGGAATCCTCATTGCTTGAGAGGGCGATTGAAAAATTGAGGCTCTCGGCACGGGCCTATGACCGGATCCTCAAGGTTGCCCGAACGATCGCTGATCTGGAAGAGAGTGAAAAAATCGGGCCAACCCACCTCAGTGAAGCGATTCAGTATCGAAGTCTGGACAGGAGTATCTTGCAATGAACCTTTTTGATCGCAACAGAAATGAACTTTCCCGTTACTTCTATGACGTAAGCAAGGCCGTTCTCATTTCCTATATTGCTATTCCAATTTTACAAGGTTCATTTCACGGAAAATTGGTTCTTGTTGGTGTCGCAGGAACTGTGTTAGCGTTAACACTCGGAATGGCTTTAAAGAAAGGCAAGCAATGATTACCGCTTATATGACAGTTATTGTAATGAGCGTGGTAGGACTCGCCTTCGTCCTCTGGTACGACTACTGGTACACCCCACGACACAAAAGGAAAAACCAATAAATTCTAACCGAAGATCCTTCGAATCCGAGGGTCATCTTTGGACGCCTCGCAGATTCTCTCAGTCACCTCATCAATGATATCAGGGGTCTGAAAAGGGGCCGCGAGATGCCTTTTGACCTTGCGGCGCATGTTGATCCGCATGCGTAGCTCATCAAGATCGGTCCAGCTCCTCTTGATAAAATTGACCCCCCATTTTCGCGCCTCCTCGACGACATAAAAGCCGTCAGTGACGTCAAAAAGGTGAGGTTTAACCTTCTTCTCAAGCTCCTCCACACCCTGGCCGATAGAATTCGGCAGGACGGTGTGGATAACTCCTTTGACCCAGTTTGCCATACCCATGATGTCCCCCTTATCGCAAGGGGTTGAATACTAGTTGCTTATTTTTTTTTGGCAAGATAAATGCCGCTCCAACTATGGAAAAACTTACCGAAAAACGAACATCCATTCGACCCTCTGATGGAAAACTCGGCATCCTTCTCGTTGGGTTGGGAGCTGTCTCGACCACACTGATTGCAGGGGTTGAGGCGGTCAAAAAAGGGATTGCCAAACCGATCGGGTCACTGACCCAGATCGGAACAATCCGGCTTGGCAAGAGGACGGAGAACAGAACCCCTCTTGTCAAAGAGTTTGTTCCGCTCGCCTCCCTCCAGGACCTTGTTTTCGGTGCCTGGGACATATTCCCGGCCAATGCCTATGAATCGGCCCTTCACGCCGGTGTCCTTGAAAAGACACTGCTGGACCAGGTGAAACCTGAATTGGAAACTGTTGCCCCGATGCCTGCTGTTTTTGACAAAAACTATGTGAGAAAGCTCGATGGACCGAACGTCAAAAAGACAAAGAACAAGATGGAGGCGGCCGATCAACTTCTTGTTGATTTTGAGCAATTCAAGAAGAAAAACCGTCTTTCTCGCCAGGTTGTCATCTGGTGCGGATCAACAGAGGTTTACAGCCAGCCAAAGCCGGTTCATCAATCACTGAAGGCGTTTGAGAACGGCTTAAAAGAGAACAACCCCGATATCGCACCGAGCATGATTTACGCCTATGCCGCCTTAAAGGCCCGTATCCCTTTTGCCAATGGGGCTCCGAATCTGACCGTTGATATTCCCGCCCTGCAGGAACTGGCGATGGAAAATCACGTCCCGATCTCCGGCAAAGATTTCAAGACGGGGCAAACCTTGCTCAAGACAATCATCGCTCCCGGCCTCAAGGCGAGATACCTTGGCCTTCAAGGCTGGTTTTCGACCAACATCCTGGGAAATCGTGATGGAGAGGTCTTGGACGACCCCGATGCGTTCAAGACAAAAGAGGAGAGCAAGCTGGGGGTGCTGGATACAATCTTACAGCCACACCTCTATCCCGATTTATACGGAAAGATGTACCACAAGGTCCGCATCAATTATTACCCGCCCCGTGGTGACAATAAAGAAGGATGGGACAATATCGACCTGTTTGGTTGGCTCGGTTATCCGATGCAACTCAAGGTCGATTTCCTCTGCCGCGACTCTATTCTGGCCGCGCCGCTTGTCCTCGATCTGGTTCTTTTTTCGGATCTGGCTCAGCGCGCCGGGATGAAAGGGACCCAGGAATGGCTCTCCTTCTACTACAAGAGCCCGATGACGGCCCCCGGCCTTTATCCGGAGCATAACCTCTTTATTCAGGAGATGAAGCTCAAGAACACGCTCCGTCATCTCATGGGAGAGCAGCAGATCACCCACCTCGGTCTCGATTACTACGAATAATGAAGTTTAAATCAATTCGAACTGGCAGGTAAAATGCCTGAGTACAGGTGCCTCCCAGGTAATCTTAAGGCCCCGGATCTGATCCCGATTTCGCAGTAGTTGTTCAAAAACCTCCGCGACATACCTTAAGTGATTGTCGGAAAAGGTCCTGCGTGGAATCGCCAAACGAACCATCTCCAAGGCAGGATAACGATTTTCACCGGTTCGGGGATCTCGATCGGCCAACACCGTTCCGACCTCAACACCTCTGATCCCTCCCTCAATGTAGGCAGCAACCGCCAATGCCTGTGCCGGATATTCCGATTGAGGGATAGGGGGTAGAAACCGTTTTGCATCGATATAGATTGCATGCCCACCAACCGGTTCAATGATCGGGATCTCTCGTCTTTGAAGACCCTCTCCAAATTGTGCCACTTGCATAATCCGTGTTCGCAGATATTCCTCATCTGTCACCTCACGGAGTCCCTGAGCTACAACCCCCATCGTACCACCGGTCATCCCGCCGTAGGTGAGATACCCTTCAAAAAGGATACTATAAACACTGCACTTTTGATACAGCTCCTCATCCCGCAGGGCGAGAAATCCCCCCATCGCCGAAATCGCATCCTTCTTGGCCGACATCGTTGCCCCATCCGCCTGACTAAACATCTCGCGGCAGATCTTCAAGATCGACCAGTCTTTAAAGGCAGGTTCCCGGCTCTTGATAAAGTAGGCGTTCTCCGCAAACCGGGCCATGTCGAAAAAGAGGCGAACCCCGTATCTCTTGCAAAGCTCGGCCACACCGCGAATGTTTTCCAAAGAGACCGGTTGCCCTCCCCCCGAGTTGCACGTGACCGTGATCAATACAAAAGGTATTCCCTCTCGTGGAGTCGACCGAAGAACCTCCTCCAACTTCTCCAGATCAAGATTCCCTTTGAACGGGTGTTGAGTCGTCGGCTCTCTCGCCGCATCGATCGTGCAATCAACGGCTGTCGCCTTTCTAAATTCAATATGACCTTTTGTCGTATCAAAATGACTGTTGCCTGGGACAATGTCCCCCTCTTTGACTAAGGTCGAGCAGAGGACATTCTCGGCCCCCCTCCCCTGGTGGGTTGGAATCAGGTAGTCAAAACCGGTCACCTCATAAACCGCCTCCTTCATCTTCTCAAAAGAGGCAGAACCGGCATAGCTTTCATCCCCCAAGATCAGTTCGGCCAACTGTTGATTGCTGATCCCCCCGGTTCCGGAATCGGTCAGGAGATCGATCATCACGTATTTTGATGGGATTTTAAAAAGATTGTACCTTGCCTCTTGGATGATCTTCAGCCGTTCCTCACGGGTTGTCTGATGAATCGGACGGATGACAGAGGTAATGTAGGATTCAAAAGGGGAGCTCATTCCCTTCCTATACCTGTCTAGAAGAGCTTAATCAACGACTCTAAACAATATCCTGATTGATTGGCTTGCCTTGCTCTTTTCACACCCTTCTTGGCACGTTGACACGGCGGAACCGTCGCACAAGCCCCATATAAATCTCAAACGGTCTCCCCTCTTCCCGCATCGGATCGCAAAACAGCTCCTTCATCTCTTTTTTTGAAATTTTCTCCGCCAGAAAGGCATAGTATAGCTTGTCTCCCAACATATAACCCAGGCCATGGGTAACCCCCAAAAAAAGATCGGGCCCCATCTTGAAAAACCGTTTGTGACGGATTGGATCGCCTCTCTTCTCTTTCTCCTTATGATCCAGAATCAACAGTGCCATCTCCATCTGAAGCCTGCGAGATTTGGGGGACCCGGGGGACCGGAGATAATTGACAAGCCCTTCATACTCCTTTTCATGAAAGCATTTTCTCTTGTGATTGATAATTTTCGACCCAAAAAAACCGAACGCCTCGTGCAAGGCATTGGCATAAAAGGCATCCACAAGGTAGCGCGCCTCTTCAGGCCCCGCACAGAGGAACTTTAGAAAATGGGATGCCTCTTCAGCGGCATGATTGATCGAAAGATTGGCAAGGTAGATATACTTCTTTGAAGGGATTGAATAGCTTTCGGAGGCAAGGATCTGTTTTTTAATCTGGCGAAGCTGCTGCCGAGTGAAGCTTCCGTCCTCTTCCAGTTTTTTCAAGAAGCTTAAATCACCGCAGGTAAAAACCTCCACATCCTCCCACTGTGAGGGATCAAGAGAAATTTTCAGAAATTCTGCTATCCTCCGTAACAATTCCAAAAAGCTGTGTTTGGCATCCACATAATCGATCGATCCCTCCTCATGCTCCAGCCAATTGAGATAAGACTGCTGCCAGACGATCGGCGGGGTGTTGATCAGACAAAAACTTCTCTTATCAATACGCACAACCTCGACCCGATCTTCGATCTCCTGCTCGGCTAACCTCCAGTAGATGGTCTCACTGTTCTGATAGAGGATCAGGTCCGACATGCGAGCTGTTTTCATCTCCCTTTGAACCTCCGCGGGAAGATGAGGAGGGGCAACATGCAGATCCCCAACAAACAGAATCAGTTTTCGGTCGGGAACAGTACGGGCGATTCTCGCAATGATCTCCGCATTCTCACGATCTCTTCCGGAAAGGGTCAGGTTTCCCGATAGCGATTTCTCAATCCCGAAGAGAGGTATTTCATGATACCGTGTAAAATCAAAGATCGGCCTGAAGTTCTCCCACAAGTCAAAGTACCAGTACTTTTCAAACTGAATTCTCTTCAGAAAGGTTTCTGTTGAAATTTTCTCCTGCTGATAGGCCTCCAAAACCGGCTGGTGACGGTGCTGAATCCATTCGATTCCGACAGCCAGAGAGATTTTTCGTTCAACCAAAAGTCGGAGGAGACGCAGGAGCATCCTCTGGGACTGCTTGTTCGTATGATAATCCCCGAGATAGATGATATCCGCATGGTCAACCTGTTGGATCAGCTCCTCAATGCTGGAAATAGCCTCATAATTTTTTAGATATTTTTTGTACCGGTTCTCATAGGCGGAAAATGAAGGTTCCTGAACGATCGCCTGGCTCCGAATCAGCCGGTCATTCTCTCGAAAAATCCTCTTTTGGAGAAGCAGAAGTTCCTCTCGCGGTGTCAAGGCGCTAGGCATCGGTCTCTCTCCTATATCACATCTTGACATTAAAAAAGAGGGAGTTAGAGTTCCCCGCGTTTATGACAGGTACCAAGGCAGGACTCGAAGGGATTATCGCCGGTGAGAGCCAAATCTGCTGGATCGATGGTCAAAAGGGAGAACTGGTTTACTCCGGCTATACGATTCATGACCTGGCCCTCCACTCCACTTTTGAGGAGGTCGCCTTCCTCCTTTGGAACCACCGTCTTCCCAATAAACGGGAACTCCAATACCTGATCAGCGAGCTTGAAGAGAACTCCGATATTCCGGATGAGATCATGGATTTTCTCCAGAGGGTTGCGCCACGCCTCTCAGCGATGGGGATGCTTCGCACATTCGTCTCAATGCTGGCCCACTTTGATCCTGAGGCAGGTGACCGCTCCCGTTCCGCCAACGAAAACAAGGCCCTCCGGATTGTCGCCAAAATTCCGACTCTCATCGCCGCCTTCGACCGACTACGAAAGGGGAACCGGATCGTCCCGTTAAAAAAAGGTCAGAATCTCGCGACCCGTTTCCTCCACCAGCTTAAAGGAAAGGAGCCGGTTCCCGAAGCGTCCAAGGCAATGGATGTCGCCCTCGTCCTGCATGCGGAGCATAGCTTTAACGCCTCTACCTTTGCAGCCCGTGTCTGTGCCTCCACCCTCTCGGATATTTACTCCTCAGTCACGGCAGCGATTGCGACCCTGAAAGGTCCACTGCATGGAGGAGCGAATGAGGAAGTGATTAAGATGCTCCGCCAGATTGGCCACGTCTCACGCGTCAAGCCATATATCGAATCGGAACTGGCCGATCGGAAGAAGATTTTCGGTTTCGGACATCGCGTCTATAAAACGATGGACCCGCGGGCAACCCACCTCATGAAGATGTCAGAAAATCTCGGCCGTGCGACCAACAACCTGAAATGGTTTGAATTGAGCCTTGAAATCCAGAGGGTCATGAAAGAACTGAAGGGACTCGATCCCAATGTCGATTTTTATTCCGCCTCTCTTTATGAGACGCTCGGGATCCCGTCGGATCTTTTTACCGGAATCTTTGCAATGTCCCGTTCGACCGGTTGGACGGCCCATATTCTGGAGCAATACAACAACAACCGTCTGATCCGCCCGGAATGCGAATATACGGGGCAACGAGGGCTTCCGTACGTCCCGATCGATCAACGTCAATGAGCGAGTCGATTCAAATCAGGAAAGATGGTGCCCTGGAAGTACCTGACAACCCGATCATCCCGTTTATTCAGGGAGACGGGACCGGACCGGATATCTGGCGTGCCTCCCAGTATGTTTTTGATGCCGCCGTCAAGAAGGCGTATGGCGTCCGCCGAAAGATCATCTGGAGAGAGAGCCTGGCCGGTGAAAGGGCTAAAGAGATCTTGGGCGAGAAATGCCCCCCCAACTATCTGCCGGAAGAGACCCTCGATACCATACGACAATACAAAGTTGCGATCAAAGGACCGCTCACGACCCCTGTAGGAAAAGGAGTCAGGAGCTTGAACGTTACCCTAAGGCAAGAGCTCGATCTTTATGTCTGTCTCCGGCCCGTGAGGTACTTCAAGGGGGTCCCCTCACCCGTCAAGGCACCTGAAAAGGTTGACATGGTCATCTTTCGTGAAAACACGGAGGACATTTATGCCGGCATTGAATGGCCGGAAGGCTCTCCCGAGGCAAAAAAAGTGATTGCCTTCCTTCAGAAAGAGATGGGAGTCAAAAAAATCCGTTTCCCTGAGAGTTCCGGCATCGGGATCAAGCCGGTTTCGCGTGAAGGGACCGAACGACTCATTCGGGCTGCCGTTCGTTATGCCTTGAAGCAAAAGCGCCGCAATCTGACCCTCGTGCATAAGGGGAACATCATGAAATTCACGGAGGGGGCGTTCATGCAGTGGGGGTATGAGGTGGCAAAGAGGGAGTTTAGGGATCAGGTCGTGACGTGGGAGGAATCGAGGGGAGAGATAAACGGAAAGCTCCTCATCAAGGATGCGATCGCTGATAATTTTCTCCAACAGATCCTTACCCGACCCGATGAATACGACGTCATTGCCACACTGAACTTGAACGGCGATTATATCAGCGACGCGTTAGCCGCCCAGGTCGGAGGGATCGGCATCGCCCCGGGTGGCAATATCAACTATGACACCGGCTGTGCCGTTTTTGAGGCAACACATGGGACCGCTCCAAAGTATGCGGGGCAGGACAAGGTCAATCCAAGTTCCGTCATCCTGTCGGGCGTCATGATGCTGGAGTATATCGGCTGGAAAGAGGCGGCCGATCTCATTACGCGAGGTCTGGAAAGGGCTATTGCCGCCAAGACGGTCACCTATGATTTCCACCGCCAAATGAGCGGTGCAACGCTTGTCTCCTGTTCAGGGTTCGGCAAGGCGATCGTCGAAAATATGTAGGGACCACTCAATGTTCCAACCAGGTCTTCTCAAAAACAAAACGATCCTCATCACGGGTGGAGGAACCGGTCTTGGCAAATCGATGGCACTTCGTTTTGCTGAACTCGGGGCCAATCTCGTCCTGGCCGGTCGTCGCGAAGAGGTCTTGAGGGAGGCATCGACAGAGATCAAAAACAAAGGGGCAAAGGTCTTTTTTAAAGCGGCTGACGTACGAAATTACGACCAGGTCGAGGCGGTCTTCGACGCCGCGGAGAAGGAATTTGGAAAAATTGATGTCCTCGTTAACAACGCCGCCGGCAATTTTATCTCACCCACGGAGTTTTTGTCCCCCAACGCCTTTAACGCGGTTGTCGGTATTGTCTTGAACGGCACTTTTCATGCAACACAAGCAGCCGGTCGCCGCTGGATTAACCAGCAGTGCGGTGGACGGGTTTTAAATATCATCACAACCTATGCCTGGACCGGATCGGCCTACGTTGTCCCGTCTGCCTGTGCAAAGGCCGGCGTCCTTGCGATGACCCGCTCACTCGCGGTAGAATGGGGCAAATACAAAATCAGGCTCAATGCAATTGCACCGGGCCCCTTCCCGACGGAACAGGCCTGGAAGAATCTCGTCCCGGAGGGGTTCGAGGAGAAATGGAGGAAGAGAATTCCACTTGGAAGGACCGGTCGTCATGAGGAGTTAAGCAACCTCGCAGCCTACCTTGTCTCCGATTATGCCGATTACATCAACGGTGAGGTCGCAACAATCGATGGGGGCGAATGGATCTCCGGCGCCGGTCAGTTCAACATGCTGACCGAGATGACCCCCGAGGATTGGGCCCTCATGGCAGAACGGGCCAAGGGGTCAAGACTAACCAAAAGCTGATCAACCATAATCACCACCAGTGCCATTCAACCCCTAAAGTCCCAAAAAGCGCCAGGCCGGTAAACTCTGAGATGACGGGCGAACCGCCCACCTCGAGCACCAGATTCAGATCGCCCGCCACCGGAAAAGTCGCCCCCAATCCCGTTTCTGCGTACAGGCCATGCTTGATGTTCGAGAAAAACGGTCCGAGCCCGATCAACCAATAGAGATCCAGCGAAGAGTCCGGTCCGGTCAAATAAAGTAGAGAGTCAAAAGAGCCGACCGCAATATGGGCCGAGGAGGAGGTTCCACCTGTTTTGACGGAATCAGGGTGCAAGAGATATTGCCCCCGTATATCCCAGCCCCAATGATCGGTCTGACGGCGTCCGATATGGAGCCCAATCCCGTACCCGTTGCTTCCGAAGGTCGGTTGACTCCTCCGCTCACGCGTCAGATCATTGAAGAGACGATAGCTGCCCGACAATCCCAAACTCCAAACAGGGGGAATCTCGGCCAAAACAGTTTGGTTTAAGAAGAAAACAAAAAATAAAATTTCAGAGAGAAAGACTTTTTTTTGCCACGATCTGAGAGACATATTCATAGAATTTGAAGAATAAGGTGATGAGCCTTTATCAACATTCTGTGTGCCCCCGGGCAGAATCGAACTGCCATCTTTGCCTTAGGAGTGCACTGCTCTGTCCATTGAGCTACGGGGGCCCTAACGGCTCTCCTAGAATACCTTAAATTACTTATCCCGCTCCAACGGGCAAGACAAAAAAGACGCACATCTCACACAATTTTTAACAACTTCTTGCCACAAGCTCTCGAGAAGACCACCAGAAACTGAAACAAACAATGGAGGTACCACATGGCGGACGTTAACCGATTGACCGGAGACATTGTTTCCGTATCAGCCTACGAAGTAACAGGGGAACCCCAAGCGATCCCACGGCAACAGGGACTGCAAGCCCCATCACTTCGGATCACCTCTGGGGTTTTTCAGATTCCAACCGTTTTAGGAGCCCCTGTATTGCTCGCCTCTTATGATTCTGGCGAAGATAGAGGCAGCCGAATGATGCATCGCTCTTTGGGAGGGGCAGGGATCGGTGCCCTCCTCGGTCTTGTCTTGGGCATCTACAGGGTCAGAAGAGATCCAGTGACTTCGCGCGAGGTATTTATAGGCATTGATGTGCTTATTGACGCTGCTCGTGTCGTCTTTTGGACGACCATAGGTGGAATTGGTGGGGCCATCGCCGGACAGGTCAGTGGGTATTACAGCAAGTAGTATTCAATGAAGCTCCGCCGCAAGACCGCGGGGTTTCTTGGCGGAGGCGGATAAAATTGACAGGTTCAATTTGTAAATCACTCTCAAAATTTCTGCACCCGCAATTCCGGAAATCTTCGAAAATCTGCATCATTGGTTAGCAATGTACAACCATGCTCGACAGCGACAGCCGCCAGATAGGCATCGGAAACAAGGTTGCCGGTCGCCTTTGATTCTCTCAGCATAATCGACATGATTTCCCAATGCCTCTCTCCCGGTTCTACCACCCGGCAGTGATCGAGCTCGAGCAGATTTTCAATAAACAAGAGGGCATCGTCCAAAAGACTCGGCTCCACAAAGATACGTTGATTGGTTACAATTCTTAAAAAACCGGTTAGTACAAAGCTGGTGAGTGCAAACGGAGAGAGGGAATCGGCCAATTTCTGGAGGGTCTCGGCCGCTTGAGTATGCTGAGGAGCATCATGCCGATGGGCATAAACCAGAAGATTAATATCCGGAAGGATCATGAACCCTTTTTGAACTCTTCCTCATCCAGATGATCGAGGATTTGGGAGGTTGACATGCCCCAGCTAAAACCCGGCATTAATCCTGCCTTGCCGGCAAAGGTCACTAGCTGAAACGATCGCCTCTTTCCCTTCTCTCTCTTTTTTTCCGTTAAAGCGGAGCGAAGGAGTTCATTGAAGACCACCTTGGCAGTCTTCTCTGACTCTTTGATTTTCTTTATGATTTTACGACTGACATCATCATTAAGCGTAATGGTGGTTCTCATTGATGCTATGATGCCACAAATTGATGCTTATGACAATGAATTTCTTTTCTTTAATTCTAATGTGATCTTTCCACTATGGGATCAAGCGAAACGACGCCAAGATTTGGCTCAACACTTTTTCTGCTTCCACACGGCTTAATCGCCCCGCCAATTCTTTGTTTTCAAGAAACGGATCCAAGCCAAACTCCTCAACAAGAAAGAGATGGCTCATAAATGAACACCTTCAGTACACACAGTCATAATCGATCACCTTCCCATTTTTTAGTAACCGGCCAATAAACCGATCGATTTCATTCTTCTTTCCTTTTATTTTTTCTATCCCTTCTTCGCTTCCAATACCTATAAATCGCCCAGAGCAAAAGGAGGATCAGGAGCAAAAGTATCCCAAGCCCACACCCTTTTTGCTTGGGCGACATCTCCGGCGTACAGCTCCCTCCCCCGCCAAACATAAAAAGGCCGCCACCTAAGCCAGCTCCCGCCCCGCCTCCTCCTTCTTCTTCCCCCTCGGGCTCGCGGATCTTCATCTCGCCACCACGGCCGATCTTTTCTTCGAGCGTCTTCGCCAGCTCCTGGCAATATTTTATGTTCGTGAAGGTCCCGCCAAACTCTTTCGCCAAATCCTTCATTGGTTGTTCGAACCCCTCTTTCACATCAAGCCCGATCACAGAAACCTCCAAGGCGAATCCCTTGTTGGCGACATCCCGCGCCGCGATGATCGGGTCATGGCTGCAGGTGTCTTCGCCGTAGGTGATGATAATGAGCTTGTGCAGACGGTCTTTGCGTGGGGCAAAATCAAGCTCAGTCTGGACGATGGCGTAGGAGAGCGGTGCGGAACCGACCGCTTGAAAACCTTTGACAAGCTCTGCCACCTTTTCTTTCTGATCCCTACCGAACGGCAGGAGGAGATCCGAATCCCACCCGCAATTATCGTCAAACAGGGTTTGGGGATGCCGCCCAAAGACACGAAGTCCGATCTCCTGTTCCGAAGGCAATTGGGAGACGACATTCAGGAGCGCATCTTTTGCGCAGTCAATCCGCTTGGCCGCGCCCATCAACATCTCCAACTCCATGTTTCCGGAGAGGTCGACCAGAAAATGAATATCCGGTCTTGGCGACTCCCCGACCGAAACTCCAAACTCAGCCACAAATTTGGTCGGAGAGAGACGTCTCCCCTCATGCGCCACAAGACCCTCTTCAACCGGTACCGTCTTGACGGCACACCCCTGGTTGACGGCGGTATAGGGGGGGCCTTTGAGGAAGATCAGATAACTCTTGTCGTCGACCACAATCCCATAAGGACATTCCCCGCTGTAACTGTGAACCTTGAGTTCCTTCTCCTTGATAAACCCCTTGAGGGTCTGATCGACACGAACCAGAATTTCCGGAGAAATCTCTTCAGGAATCCCCGGCTCGGTGATATTTTTTATTTTTTGGCCGACAATAATCAGATCGGCCTGCTGGATGGTCTCTTGAAGCCCCAAGGTCGACTCGCACGGTTCGCAGGACCAAGCGGACCGGGCAAGCAAAGACAAGAACATTAATATCAAAAATGGCTTCACTGATTATTTGGTCGGCTGCGCCGGTAACTGCTGCATCTTGTTCAACTGATCCATCATCTGCTGGAACTGCTGCATCCCCTTCTGCATCTCCTGTTTCTGCTGTTCGTTCATCGCCGGGATCGGCACCACCCCCAACTGTTGGTTTGCGCCGGGCTTTTCATTCATGTTGATCAGGATTAAGGTCTTCCCATCCTCCGGCGGGGTTGCCACGATCGAGACCTGCCTCTGCCCCTTGATCCAGTTGCTCATCGGGCTGGGACCGAACACCTGCGGGGTCTGATCTTCCTGCCACCCCCGTTCCGGCATCGCCTGCCGGTAAAAATCGGCCACCTCGGTCATCGGCTTGTCGGTCTCCAGATGAAGCGACTTGTTCGGCCCCATCAGCATGGAGCCGCTCACGGTGGAAGGCTGAAAGACCGGGATGTCGGCCGGAAAGTCACGTGGGACATCACCGGTTGGCTTGGTGGCAAAAAGAGTCTGGCCACTCTTATCATCCTTCACTGCTATCCCGCCGGTCTTCAGATTGAAATCGATCGGGATCCCGGCCTCCTTGAATCCCTTTTCCAAAGCCTTTTCAAAACGCTCTTGATCGAACTCCCCCTCTTCCTCATCATCCGGCCCTTCTTCACGACCGGTCACGAGATGACCTGCCTTTTCAGCAAAATACCCCTTGACCATTTTTACACCGATCCCGGCCATCACACTGACACCCCCCCCTACAACGACAACCCCAATAACCGCTTTTAGCCAAAGCGGTAACTTCTTCTTGGCAGCCTCAACAATGACCGGTGGTATTTCGCCCATGCCCCTTCCCCCCATTCTAAACAGGCGGTGAGTTTATCAGAAATCAGATGGAGTGGCGACAAAATTATAATCTGTTCGAATCAAAAACCTGCTCGACGTTACCGCCTGAAATCGATATAATTGGGATCGTGGGGATGGATGTAGCGTCATCAAATCTGCTCCTTTTCTTCAGGGAGAGAATTCGTGAGGCCCTCCAGAAGCAGAGGCTCAAAACACCGGAAGGGGTCGAGTTTTACCTCGTTAACCTGCTTCAGGGTTTTTCAAAGGCCGATGAGCTTTTTGCTCCACAACTTTCCGACTACAAACAAAGGCCTCTTGCTCTCATGATGTGTGAAGCTCTCCAGGCGGGGTTGTATCAGAAGATCGCCCTGCTCAAGAAGGTGGGAGACCTCTCTCTCTTTACTGCAGGCTTCTTCCCCGATTCCCTCAAACGCCATCTCGTCGATGTCGACTACTATGTCCAAATGGGGGGGGCCGCCTACGGCAATCTTTCCCAGCTCATGAACCGGGAGCCGGCTTTTGAGGAGATATTCACAGAGTTGGCGAGCCGATTTATCTCGTATGTCGATGTCCTGTCCGAAGTTAGTGAAAAAACAGATTTTATGTCAGACAAGGATATCCTTCGACTCTATGAGACCTGGCTTAAAACAGGCAGTGAGCGTGCCAAACAGGCGCTGTCCGAAGAAGGCATTCTGCCTATTGCGGAGGTTCCGCTCAAAAACCAATGACCATTCTGGCCCATCTGCAATCACAAATGGAGGAGTTATACAGCCGTCCCCATGAGTTGTTTGTAGAGGATTTTCTGATCGATCCCAGAAAGATCCAGCCCATCGAACGGGAAGAGACACTCTTCATTAAGGAACGAGACGGACTCATTGAGATCGGCCTCTATATTGATCCAAAAATTTTCGAAACCTTAAAGAGGTTTCCGCCTGAACAGAGACTGTCCGGCTCCAATCTCGATTCTTTCTGCACCGCGGTGGAAGGAGTCAGCCATTTTCTCATGGTGAGCTATCGCATCCAGCAAAGACAGCCAATTTCACTCCTTGAACTGGAGCTTCAGGGAGAGATCGACAAATACCTCTTCTGCCTACTGACACTCGAACGCCAAAAACGGGACGAGCCACTAAGAGAGCTTAAGAATACCCTTTTTGAGAGGTTCAGTCTGTTCCAATCATTGGCGGCGGAAGAGCAAGATCGTTACCATCTTGCAAACCGGTTAGCCCACCAATACTGCCGAAAGCTTGAAAAGCTAACCCACCCCTTCGAGCGCGGCCACCTCCTGAAGGAGGCGCGTACTTTCCGCCAAAACAACCTCCAGGGAAAGATCCATTTGTTGACAAACCGAGATTGACAGAACAACCTGATCCGATGGAACTCCAAAAACTGCATGGAGATGCTTCAAATCGAGTCTACTATCGTGGAAAGGATACCGATGGCAAAAGCTACGTCCTCATGCAGCTTCCGGAAGGAAACGCCTCTGTCTCGGAGGAGATTACCAACCTAAAAAAAACTGGCAAGGAACTCCCTTTTCTCAATATCGGAAGCTACCTTAAAAACTGCGGGCTTCCGGTCCCTGAGGTCTACCACTATGATGAACCGTCACGCCAGATCACCCTGGAGGACTTGGGGGACTTACCGCTCGAAAAACTCCTTCAACAAGCCGGAGAGACTGAAAAGATGAAATGGTATCAAAGGGCCATTGATCTGCTGATCCGCTTTCAAAACTGCCCCCGTCCTCTTGATAACTCCTGCCTTCTTTTTGAGCGTTCGTTTGATGCCAGACTTTACAACTGGGAATTCGATCATTTTCTTGAGTATGGCATCGAAGAGCGGTTTTCCTTTAAGCTGAAGTCTGATGAGACCGACCTCTTTCATCAAGAGACAAAAAAAATAACGGCAGCTCTTGTCGAGTTGCCGCTGGGCCCGACCCACCGCGATTTCCAGAGCCGGAATCTCATGGTCCAAGGAGAGACACTGCGCCTTATCGATTTTCAGGACGCACTGCTGGGGCCTGCCGTCTACGATTTGGTCGCCCTGCTCCGTGACTCTTACATCTCTTTGGCTGAGGAAAACGTCCAGAGACTCCTGGACTACTACCTGGAGAGGTCGACCTCTCCGCCCTCCAAGAACCACCTTCATTTCAAAAAAATGTTCGACTGGATGACGATTCAGCGAAAACTCAAGGACGTCGGACGGTTCATCTATATTGACCGAGTCAAAAAAAATCCAAATTTTCTCCCTTTTATATCACCTAGTTTAGGTTATGTCCGGACCGCCCTGGAGCGACAACCGGAGTTATCAAGCTTATTCGTTTTGCTAAAAAAATATGTCCCTGAATTTAAATGACACCATGAAAAATGGAGATCCCGTATGAAGGCGATGGTCCTTGCAGCCGGTTTTGGTGTTCGCCTCCGCCCGCTCACCCTGACAACCCCCAAGGTGCTTGTCCCGGTTGAGGGGCGACCGTTGATCTCCTATCCCCTACGCCTCCTGGCCAGATTCGGATTTAAAGAGGTCATTATCAATCTCCACCATCTTGGGGAGAAGATTGAGTCATCCCTCGAGGATGGAAAGGCGTTTGGAATCCGTATCCGCTATTCCCGAGAAAAGTCGCTGCTTGGGACGGGAGGGGGAATCCGTCAGGCAAGTCCGCTCTTTCAAGGAGAACCCGTGTTGGTGTTAAACGGAGACATCCTAATCGATCTGAATCTAGAGGATTTTATCCGTTTTCATGAGACCCAAAAAGGGATTGCGACTATGGCCTTAAGATCCCTTGAAATTCCTTCGCCCTTCACACCGCTCACAATGAATGCAGAAAACCATATCCTGCAGATAGGGACCTACGCCGCTCAAGATAATTTCATGTATACGGGGGTGCAGATCCTTGAGCCCCCCTTCTACGAGAGGCTCCCCCTTCGGGAGAGTTGTCTCATTCAGGAAGGTTACAAGCCAGTGCTGCAGTCAGGGGGGCGGGTCTACGGCTATCCCTATGATGGCTATTGGAATGATGTCGGGACCCTGGACCGACTCAAGGAAGTCGATAGCAATCTCAAGTCCGGCAAGATTGCACTCAAATATCAATCCTAACTCACCTGTTTAAAGGCAAAGTCCATCTTCACAGCCATCAGGACATAGAGTCGTTGCCGATTCCGCAGGTCGCCCATCGATACCACACTCGTACTGAATGAGCTCAAACGAACCATCAACCCTTGTCCTGCAGAGATCATGCTGGACGACACAATCGCCGCCCGTAACGAAACCAGATGTGGTTGCAGTTGCCGTCGTGCGGGAGCAGGAGCAAGTAGAAACACAGGCCCCCTCAACAACCCCGGGTGGATCAATACAAACCTCTCCTGGATCGCAAGTCTCAAGGACCCACAGTGAAATTTCGTCAGAGCTGTCATCACAGTGATTTTGCCAAACACCGGTTCGCTCAGGGTTACAAAAATCTCTCCAAGTATCAATTCGCCCATCGCTCCACGCTACAGTCGTTGTGCCAGGCAGATCAGAGTCATCAAGCGTGTCGGTATCGGTGCATTCGCTCGTTACAGGATCACCCGGAACACAGGCCCCCTCAACAACCCCGGGTGGATCGTAGCAGGTCTCACCAGCACCACAAGGCGTCAAGACCCACGGTGAAATTTCGTCAGAGCTGTCATCACAGTGATTTTGATAAACAGCACTTTGGTCAACATTGCAGAAATCGGCGGTAACGTCCGTCCGCCCATCACTCCATGCCACCGTTGTTCTCCCAGGCAGATCAGCATCATCTGTCGTATCGGTATCGGTACAAATACTTTCCGGCAGAGGATCATCGACACACGCCCCTTCCTCACAGGGGACCCCCTCTTCACATCCATTGATACCGACGGTAATCTCTCCGTCATTTCCACAGATAATGTACCGAACCGAATCCTCTGTTTCACAACGACTAATATGGGTTGAATCGGGATATTCTCGAAGCCTCGTCCCGGGTTCGAGGGACGCCGCCTCAGGATCTGCACAATCTTCAATGATTGCATCCGGGATACGACAGGCGTTGGTACATAAATCGTCATCGATCAAGTTTCCATCGTCGCAGTCCTCACCCAATTCTACAATCTCATTCCCGCAAACGGGGGCCGGCAAACAATCTCCTCCACAGGTTGGCTCATCATAAAAGAGTAAACAGACAGCCGGTTCTGCAGAGACCGCCTCGCAGCTCCCCCCGACACTACAGGCATAACAGGTAACGAGTTCAGGGTCCGGCTCGGTGATCGGTTCATCTGACTCACAAACGGCGCTACAGCCATCATCGGAGACCAAATTTCCATCATCACACTCCTCCCCCCTCTCAAAGACTCCATTTCCACAGGTTGAAGGACAGTGGTAAGAGGTAACCGATCGAGAACTTAAAATGCATTCAATCACACAGCGATTGCTACAACCATCACCAGAGACTTCATTCCCATCGTCACAGGTCTCATAAGCCTCTATCATTCGATTGCCACATTCCTGCATTTTACAATCAAAGGTACAACCATCCCCTGATCGCTGATTTCCATCATCGCACTCCTCTCCATTCTCCAAAATGCCGTTGCCACAGTTGTGCTCAAAGCGGCATTGAGGAGTACAACCATCCAGAAAGATATTATTGCCATCATCGCATTGTTCATCCCCCTCCACTGTACCGTTACCACAGTAACTAAAAAAACCGTCAAGACACGGGAAGCAGATCGTCGTCCAGTCGATATGGCAAAAGGAACCGATACAATTCATCTTCCACAGACTCTTGCTCGGCAGTCCGATCATCGTCATCTGATACTGACCTTTTGATAACTTTTTATAGGAGAGGCCTAATTTCTTATTCCCTTTCTTCCAGACAAAAGAAGAGCGCTTGGTATCAAGGGAGGTACAAACCGGTTTAGAGTCCGAATCAATTTTTTCACAAAACTTCCCCGCGCCAAGATCCAATGTGAGTTCTAATGGCAACCCAACTTTTTTTTGAGTTGAAGAAACAATTTTTCCTGCCTCTTTTCTAATGGCCACTCCGGAGACGGGTAAGAACAGGATCATCATGAAACAGAGGACAAAGGCCCGATTTGTTGTTTTCATACTCCCTCCTTCAAATACGGGTATTTATCGCAATTTCACGAACAAGGTTTCGATGTAATTGCAGATTCTAAAAAATGCGGCGTACGCCTCAAGAGTACAGTTTTTCCACGGTAATGCACAAAAAAAGAGCCCCAATCTTCTTTTTTCGAAAATCGGGGCTCAAATTAATTCCTGCAACATCCTACTCTCCCAACGCATCGAGGCGCTAGTACCATCGGCCCCATTGACAATCCCCTTCCATTTGGTAGTATGTGTAAAGACTACACACGTTGAGATTTGAGAAAGGAGAGCATATCAATATGCCAACAAATCTTGCTATCGACGACAAACTGCTCCGCCGGGCAGTTCGAGTAGGTTCTCTAAAAACAAAAAAAGAGGCAGTGACGATCGCGCTCAAGGAATTTGTGGAACGCCGCGAGCAGAAGAAGATCCTCGGCTCCTTGGGCACCATCCAATTCCGAAAGAATTGGAATTACAAAAAAGACCGGAGATTGAATGAACATCATCGTTGATACTTCGGTCTGGTCACTTGTCCTCCGGCGCCGACAGGTCAATGAAAAGGATCCTTATGTCGTGGCCTTCCGAAGTCATATCGACCGTTCTGACGGTATTCACCTGACAGGAAACATCCTTCAGGAATTGCTGGATGGTGTGGCTACCGATGTCGATTTTGAGAAACTGGTGAGGCTTCTGGATCCATTTCCCCTTGTTCCTCTAAAAAGAGATTCTTTCATCCAGGCTTCAAAGTTAAGAAGCCATTGCCGGCGCAAGGGAATTCAGGCGAGCCCTACCGATTTTCTGATTGCAGCTTGCTGCATCGAAAATGGTTATCCCCTGCTGACCTCAGACCATGACTTTTTGAGAATTGCAAAACACTCCGATCTAACTCTCCTACCCATCCAACCTTAAAAAAGTACCCCGCCTTCGAAATCGAAGATGGGGTTCAAATTTTTCTTGCCATTTCAGGGGGGGGGGGGGGGGGGCAACTTCATTCAACAAAGAGGAGTCCTTATGAAGAAAACAGTCATCTGCATGGCGGTCTTATTAGTGGCCACCCTTTCGGCCTCTTCATTTGCCAAATCGGCAAGGAGGGGAAGTGAATGCCCTGTCTCCTGTCCGCGAGGACCGGCCGGGCCTGCAGGACCAGTAGGGCCAGCGGGACCATCATCGGATCTTATTTATATCCGCGTGTCGCCAAGTGGGGAGGTGCCGTGTATCGACACCACTGGTCTTGATGTCCTAAACTGCGACTTGTCGGTTTCTACTGTCACGTTCAGTGCATTTTGTGAACCAGGTGATGTGGGACTAACAATTCCAGGTAGCTATCTCTACACAGGAGGAGATTATGGAGCTACTGTAGAAAGAGGAAGCGAGTACGGGGTCGGTTACTACACAAGAAGTGGCTCAGCATTTTTGCGCGTCATCTCAAACCCATCTGCCTACTCGACAGCTGTGGCCTCGGGGGCCAGAGTGACTACGCGCTCGGTCCGCGCTTTTAAGGTCTGCATAGACACGGGTGCCTCACTGATCCCTTGATCAGATGATGGATTTCAAAAAAACCCCGACCTTCGAAAGAAGATCGGGGCTCAAATTAATTCCTGCAACATCCTACTCTCCCAACGCATCGAGGCGCTAGTACCATCGGCCCTGAGGGGCTTAACTTCCGAGTTCGGAATGGGATCGGGTGGAACCCCCTCGGCATGGTCACAGGAAACTTTTTAGCACAAAGAACAGTTGAGCGCTCAAGAGGCTGTTCACACCGGCCCACCTTGGGTGGGCCGGTGCAACAGAAAAACATTGGTCAAGCCGATCGACCAATTAGTACGGCTTGGCTGAACGTATTGCTACGCTTACACCTGCCGCCTATCAACCTCGTAGTCTACAAGGGGTCTTATCCACCTTGCGGTGGAGGGAAATCCAATCTTGAGGCGAGTTTCCCGCTTAGATGCTTTCAGCGGTTATCTCATCCGGACATAGCTACCCAGCTTGTGCCACTGGCGTGACAACTGGTACACCAGAGGTCCGTCCATCCCGGTCCTCTCGTACTAGGGACAGCTCCTCTCAAATTTCCTACGCCCACGGAAGATAGGGACCGAACTGTCTCACGACGTTCTGAACCCAGCTCGCGTACCGCTTTAATGGGCGAACAGCCCAACCCTTGGGACCAGCTTCAGCCCCAGGATGCGATGAGCCGACATCGAGGTGCCAAACGAAGCCGTCGATATGAACTCTCGGGCCTCATCAGCCTGTTATCCCCGGCGTACCTT